>NZ_JACDCU010000045.1 GCF_013817365.1 Methylibium sp.
GCCGCCTTCCTGCCTGCGGCGCTCAGCCTGGAGGAAACGCCCGTTCATCCCGCCCCGCGCCGGGCGGCGCTGGCGGTGTGCCTGTTCTTCGTGATCGCGCTGCTGTGGGCGATGTTCGGGCAGATCGACATCGTGGCGGTAGCGCCCGGTCGAATCGTGGTCAGCGAGCGGACCAAGACCTTGCAGCCGCTGGAAACCAGCGTGGTCAAGCGCGTACTGGTCAAGGACGGCGATGTGGTGAGGGCCGGGCAGGTGCTGGTGGAACTGGACGCCACCATCGCCAGGGCCGACGAGACCAGCGTGCAAGAGCAGCTTGGCGCTGCGCTCTCGGAAGAGCACCGCACTACCGCTCTATTGGTGGCTGTGCGCGCTGGCAAGACGCCTTCGCTCCCTCTCCCTCTGGGAGAGGGCTGGGGTGAGGGCCGCGGCGATGCCCAACAAGCCCGCGCCACCACCCGCCTCCTCGCCGAATGGCACGACATCACCGCCAAGCTCTCCAAGCTGGCCGCCGAGCGCGCCAGCCGCCAAGCCGAACTGGCGACCGTGCGCGAAGTGATCACCAAACTCGAAACCACGCTGCCGATCGCCCTGCAGCGCGAGGCCGACTTCAAGAACCTGACCGAGCAAGGTTTCATGTCCAGCCACGCCGGGCAGGACCGCACCCGAGAGCGCATCGAGCTGCAGAGCGACCTCGCGACCCAACGCGCCCGGCTCAGCGAGGCCCAGGCCGCGCTGAGCGAAGCCGACCAGGGGCGTGCGGCCTACCTGGCCGAAACCTTGCGCACGCTCAGCGACCGGCAAGCCGAGGCCGCCCTGCAGCGCCGCCAACTGCTGCAGGAGCAAAGCAAGACCGAACAGCGCAGCCGGCTGACACAGCTCACCGCGGCGGTCGCCGGCACGGTGCAGCAGGTGGCGGTGCACACCGAGGGCGGCGTGGTGACGCCGGCGCAAGTGCTGATGGTCATCGTGCCCAGCGATGCCGAGGTGACGGCCGAGGTGGTGATCGACAACAAGGACATCGGCTTCGTCAATGCCGGGCAGGCGGCGGCGATCAAGCTGGAGACGTTTCCGTTCACGCGCTACGGCACGGTGGAGGCCACGGTGCGCAGCGTGACGGCCGATGCGGTGAACGACGAGAAGCGGGGGGCGATCTTTCCGGCGACGTTGACGCTGACTCATGCAGCGATCGATGTGGACGGCAAGCGCGTCAACCTGAGTCCGGGGATGAATTTGACGGCGGAGATCAAGACGGGCAAGCGCAGGGTGATCGACTACTTGCTCAGTCCAGTACAGCGGGCAGCGAACGAAAGCTTGGGAGAGCGATGAGATGCGCATCCTCGTGATTCATCAGAACTTTCCCGGGCAGTTCGCCCACCTCGTGACGGCGTGGGCTCGTCGGCCGGGATGGGAGGTGCGCGCGCTCGGCAGCGAAACCGCACCCGGGCTGGGTGGATTCGATGGGCTGCAGCGCTACCGCTTGGCGCGACCGGGTCGACCGAATCAGCATCCTTATCTGCGGCAAATAGAAGCGGCAACGTTGCACGGCCAGGCGACGGCTCGCGCGATGCTCCAACTGAAACGAGGTGGCTTCAAACCCAATGTCATCCTTGCGCACCCGGGTTGGGGTGAAACGCTGTACGCCAAAGACGTTTTCCCGGACGCCAAGCTCATGCATTTTTGCGAGTGGTACTACGGCGCAGAGGGCGCGGATCTGGGATTCGACCCCGAGTTTCCGCTGAGCTTCGATGACCGGGCGCGCGTCAGAACCTGGAACGCGCTGCACACACTGAACCTCGCCACCTGCGACGTGGCAGTCACGCCGACTCATTGGCAGCGCAGCAGACACCCGGAAGTTTTCCAGTCGAAGATTGCTGTGCAGCATGAGGGAATTGCCACGCACGCGCTCGGCCCGGATCGAGCCGCGACGGTAACGACCCCGAGCGGGGTAGTGCTCAAGACCGGAGACCCGGTGATCACCTACGTTGCGCGCAACCTGGAACCGTATCGCGGCTTCCACGTTTTTATGCGGGCGTTGGAGCGCATCCAGAAAGCGAACTCTCGTTGCCACGCGGTGATCGTGGGCGGTGATGCGGTGAGCTATGGCGAGCCGCCGAAGGAGGCTCCGAGCTGGCGAGAGCAGATGCTCAGAGAGGTAAAACTCGACCCGACCCGCACGCACTTTCTTGGTCGCGTTCCCTATTCAAAGTACCTGCGTGTTCTGCAAGTGTCAGCGGCTCACGTGTATCTGACATACCCGTTCGTGCTCAGCTGGTCGATGCTTGAAGCGATGGCCTGCGGCGCACCCATTGTCGGCTCAGATACTGCACCCGTGAGGGAAGTGATCAGCGACCGTGGGAGCGGTCGGTTAGCCGGGTTTTTCGACCAAAGCGGACTTGCTCGGCAGGTTGACGAGCTACTGCGCGATCCTGCATCGGCCGTACCTATGCGCGAAAGCGCATCGTTACTCGTACAACGGTATAGCCACGGTGTCGGCTTGACAGGCTATGACGCGTTGATTGGCGCCACCTCGTCCCCAGAAAGCGGATCGACGCCGGGAAAGAAAACAAAGGAAATAACCGAATGCATTGCAGAGTAGATATGAATCTTGACGAGGCAAACACGGTGCCGGTGGCCACCACCACCTTCACGGGCGACTTCATCAAGGCCACACAGAACGGCAGCTACCTCAAGACCGCCACCGGCTACCAAAGCGCGGGGGCGCAGCCTGGAGCGGCCGACGTCCTGGGCGGCACCTCCGGTGCCGACAGCCTGCTGGGCCTGGGCGGCAACGACGGCCTGGACGGCAGCAGCGGAGACGACGTGCTCGACGGTGGCGCAGGCTCGGACCTGCTGCTGGGCGGCTTCGGCGCCGACACCATTCTGGGCGGTGCCGGCAACGACTTCATCTTCGGCAGCGCCTCGCAGATCGATCTGCCGGGCTCGGTGAACTTCACGCCGCCGGCGTCCTCGGGCGTGGAGCTCGCGCGTGGGTTCTCCTGGGTCGCGTACGACCCCAGCGGCGTACGGTCAAGGCAACGAGGCCATCGCCTTTGCGGGCGTCAACATCAACCCGATCGCCGGCGACGGCGGCAGCGTCATCGAGGGCGGCGCGGGCAACGACCGCATCGACGCCGGCACGGGCGCCGACGTGGTGCACGGGGGCGACGACGACGACTTCATTGCGGGCATGGACCTCGCGGACGTGCTGTACGGCGATGCGGGCAACGACTCCATCGTGGGCGACGGGACGCAGGGCCCTTCGGGCGCTTACACCGCGATAGCGCGCCATGGCGACGACATCCTGATCGGCGGCGCCGGCGAGGACGTGCTGTGGGGCCAAGGCGGCAGCGACGCGCTGTACGGCGGCGACGATGCGGATCAGTTGTTCGGCGATGACACGAGCCTGATCGACACGCCGCTGTCGATGCAGGGCCAGGACTACCTCGACGGCGGCGCCGGGGCCGACCAGCTCACCGGCGGCGGGCGGGACGACACCCTGTTCGGCGGCATCGGCGACGACGCGCTGTGGGGGGACGGCGGTGCTGTCGCCACCGACAGCGCGCGGTACGTGGATGCGGCCTACCAGGGCAACGACTACCTGAGCGGAGGGGAGGGCGATGACTATCTTCAGGGGGAAGGCTGGGACGACAGCCTCTTCGGCGGTACGGGCAACGACGTCTTGATCGGTGACGACAGCGAATCCCGTCTCGGCGGAGCTGCGCAGGGGCGCGACTATCTCGATGGAGGCGATGGGAACGACGAACTGGTCGGCGGTGGCGGCGCCGACACCTTGCTCGGAGGCGCGGGTAACGATCAACTGCAGGGGGACGCAGACACATCGGAAGTGTCCGCGGCCTTGCACGGCGGTGACCTGCTGGACGGCGGCAGCGGCAGCGACACGCTTTGGGGCGGTGGTGGCGATGACCACTTGTCGGGTGGCAGCGAGACCGATGGTCTTTATGGCGGCACCGGTAACGACAGCCTGTACGGTGGCAGTGGCAGCGACGTGCTGCTGGGGGAGGACGGCAACGATGTGCTGGACGGCGGTGCGGGCGCCGATGATCTGCGAGGCGGCACGGGCGACGATGTTTACGTGTTTGCCGCAGGCGAGGTGTCCGACGGAACCAGTGCCGACTCGATTACCGACATCGAAGGGACGGACATCGTGCAGATCCAAGGCGTCAGCCTCGGGGCGATTGAAGTGGCGCGAACAGTGGAAGGTGATGTCTCCCTGGTGTGGGGGCCGGATCAGGGCCTCTATGTGATGGACGGCCTGAGGTCGAGCGTGGAGGCCATCCACGCCGATGGACAGACCGTGTCGTTTCAACAACTGGTCGGTGAACGACTCACCACGACCGTGAGTGCAGGGTCGGCTCGGACGGGTGGCCGCGTGCTGGGCGGTGCCAACAATGACGGATTGAACGTCACCCACGCAGGCAATCGAATTGCAGGTGGACGCGGCGACGACATCATTGGCCTGAACACCGGACTTGGCAGCATCGCCATGATGTCGGTGGGCGATGGAATGGACCAAGTGACGGCTCGCCGGCGCGAACTGCCTGCCGTCCCGGGCGGCCCTGCACCGGAGAACGTGCTCCAACTGGGCGCCGGGTTCGATAGCGCTCTGTTCGGGATCTACCAAGTCGGCTCTCGGTCGTTCGTGCTATTGCTCAACGAGCAAGGCGACGGCGTTCGCTTCAGCTCGATGTCCGGCGCGCCTGGGTCCGTAGCCCCCGGCGACGAACCGTTCGACCTGATTCGACTGAGCGGCGGGGCGGTGATTTCCTGGCAGGAGATTCCCACTCTCGGCGTGGTCACGCTGCCAACGGCTACCCAAGGCAACGACCTGCTCGTGCTGTCGCCGATCGGCGACTTCATGGACGGGTTGGGTGGCAACGATCGGATCGAAGGTCTTGCGGGCAACGACAGCCTGCGAGGTGGAGACGGATCGGACACCTTGTTCGGCGGTCTTGGAAACGACACCTTGAATGCCGGCTCCGGCGTGGATTCGTTGGTCGGCGGCGCCGGGGACGATCACCTTTATGGCGGCACCCGCGGGTCGTTCGACTTCCTGGAAGGAGGTGAAGGCAACGACCAGTACTTTTTCCACTTTGGCTTGTTGACGGGCGTCGAGGGTCAGGCAACTGACGAATCACGCACCTCCGACGACGTGTATTCGTTTGCAGACACAGGCAGCGCCGGCGGAGTGCTGTACGAATCGTTCTCTCTCACCGACATGGGAGGCAATGACCGGATCAGACTGGATTCTTCTTACATAACACCTGCCAACACGGTTGTGCGCTATACCGGTACCGGCCTTTCGATCATCAGCTTGCCTATGAATATTCATATCGAGGGGGCAATCGACGGCGACGGCGTCATCAACGCCGAACGCATTACAGAGTCGGTTGTCTTTCGGAATGGAACGGTCTGGACGCCGGATCAACTGCGAGCCCTGAGTCTGCAACCCTCGGCAACCAGTGACACCATCCTTGGTTACGACCTTGACGACGTGATCAACGGCGGTGCGGGCTATGACCGCCTGTATGGTGGTCGCGGTAAGGACACGCTGAATGCGGGGCCGGGTGGCGGCACACTGACCGGCGGTGCGGGCGATGACGTGTACGTTGTTCGAGGCGGTGATGGCGAAGTTTTTGTCGAGTCGCCGGGGCGAGGCTCACTTGACGATGACGGATTAGACGTTTTGGAAGTCATGACGAATCGGGATGCCGTAACCGTATCCTTCGATCGCGCACGCAGTGTGGACAGGCTGGTGGTCGAATGGAAAGACGGCTCGGCTTCGGCAGGTTTCGATCTGGTCGGCACGCAGCCCGGTGCCTCGGATGTGGTGGAAGAGATTCGTTTTCTCGATGGAACTTCGATCGACGTCGCCCAATTCGTGAATGCCAGCGTAACGATTCCTACGCAGGGCATGACGTCATTCAACTGTTTTCGCTCGACGGCGTTGTCGCCGCCGGAGACGGTAACGATCTCGTGATCGGTGCCGGCGGTAACGACAGGCTTTTCGGCGGGGCAGGCAATGACCGCTTGGAAGGCGGCTTGGGCACAAACGTGCTTGACGGTGGCAGCGGTGACGATCTCGTGCTTTCTCAATCCGTCCACGACACTATTGCCTTCGACGTCGGGTCTGGGCAGGACACGATCTCCGGCCGGCAGTCGGCAACCCTGGCTTTCGGTGGCTCCATCGCTCCCGGAGACGTCGGTGTGAAATGGTCGCGTTACGGTTTACCTCCTAGTTCAACGGCAGATTGGACCGCATCGCTGCAACTGACGTTCGCTCAGAGCCTGGACACTATCGAAGCGACGGCGGGAAATAGGCCCACTGCTTATGAAGCAAGCGCAGGATTCGATCTCTCCAGCAAGTTCAGCATCGGCACGGTTGGCTTTCAGGACGGTACGAATTGGGACATCGCAGCTTTGCTGGCGAGGGCAAACGCGGCTACGGCAGGTGACGACGTGCTGCTGGATGCGCTTGACCAGAACGTATTGGCTGCAGGCAGCGGCAACGACACGCTGTTCGGCTTGAGCGGCGACAACCTGCTCGATGGTGGTACGGGGGACGACCTTTTGGAAGGCGGCGTCAACGACGACACATTGATCGGCGGCGCCGGCAATGACGTAATCAACGTACGCGGCGGACGCAATACGGTCGTTTATGCCCAGGGCGACGGCAATGACAGCGTCTATGGAAATTCCGGTGCGCCGACGATCATCAGCTTCACCGCGGGCATCTCGGTTGGCGACGTGACGCTCAACCGCCGAGACGAAGATGTCGCCGAGGTCGTGGTCGATGGCGGGTCGATTCAATTCCACAGCACTTATGCCGCAAGCGACTTACCGGTCGAGATTCACTTCGCCGATGGAACGGTGTGGGACCAAACGCAGATCATCTCGAAGGTATTGACCGGAGGCGACGCCAACGACCATATGGTGGGCTTTGCAGTGACCGATGACGTGATTTTCGGGGGCATCGGCAACGATCTGCTGGAGGGACATACCGGCTCGGACACGATCGACGGCGGAGCCGGGAATGACACGCTTCGAGCTAATGTTCTTCAAGACGGCGGTGGTCAGTCCGACGAAGACGTGCTCATCGGCGGCACCGGCGATGATCTTCTGCAAAGCATGAATGGCGCAGTGACTTACCGCTTCGATACGGGGTTCGGACATGACACGATTCAGTACGTTGGCGGAAACCGCGACCCAGGCCGGCTCACGACAGCGCTGTTCGGGCCGGGCATATCGCCAACCGACGTGGTCTGTTCTCGGGCACCCACGGGCGACCTGACGCTTTGGGTCCAGCCGACGGGCGACACGATCCGTGTCGACGGCTTTTTCCTGTACGAGGGGTCCGACGAGCTTTCGGCGAGTCGTCCGCTCGACCAGATCGTCTTTTCGGACGGCACCGTATGGACCAGGGCCGATGTCGTCAACCGGCTGGTAGCCGATGTCATGTCGCCAGGAGACGATCTGATCTACGGCACCTCCGGTTCGGACCAGATCGACGCTATGGCCGGCGATGATTTCGTGTACTGGAGTGAAGGCGACGATGTGATAGACGGCGGGGCCGGCAGCGATACGTTGAACGGAGGTGAAGGTGCCGACACGTTTTTCGGTGGTATCGGTGATGACGTTCTGCGCGGCGACGAAGGCAACGATGCCTACCGATATGCACTCGGTGACGGTGAGGACGAGATCGAGGACGAATCCGGTACGTCGGATACGTTAATTTTCAGCGAGGGCATCGGATCGAGCGACATTCGGGTGACGTCGGATCCGCAACAAGCCGCAATCGGTTGGTACCAACTCCGTTTCGTCAATTCCACCGGCAGCATCACCATGTTCGGGATCGAATCAGTCGAGTTTCACGACGGCACGATTTGGAATGCGGCTTATGTGGACCAGCAAGCCAGAAGCATCTACGGCACAGCGGGCAATGAGGTGCTCAATGGCACTGCTGAGGCGGACGGGTTGTTCGGGCTCGCGGGCAACGACCAGCTGAACGGTCTTGCAGGCGATGATTGGCTCGATGGAGGGCTTGGGGCCGATACGCTGAAAGGAGGTGCCGGCCACGATACCTACGTGGTCGACAGCTCGAGCGACACCGTCACCGAGAGTTCAGGTCAAGGCACTGACAAGGTCTTGTCGAGCGTGAGCTACACGCTGTCGGCGAATGTCGAATCACTCGAGTTGACCGGCACCGCAGCAATCAACGGGACCGGGAACACGTTGAACAATCTGATTGCCGGCAATGCAGGGACGAACACGCTGAACGGCGGTACGGGCAACGACACCATGAGCGGCGGCGCGGGGAACGACATTTACGTCGTCGGTGCAGTCGGCGATGTCGTGATTGAGGACGCGAGCGAGGACATCGACACCGTGCAGGCCAGCGTGAGCTTCACGCTGTCGGCCAACGTCGAGAAGCTGACGTTGACCGGCCGTGCAGCGATCAACGGCACCGGTAACGGTTTGAACAATACCCTGCGGGGCAACAGCGCCAAGAACAAGCTCGCCGGCGGCGCCGGCAACGACACGCTCGATGGCGGCTCGGGCGCCGATACGATGCTTGGGGGAACCGGCAACGACATCTACTTCGTCAATACCACCACCGATGTGGTGACCGAGAACGCCAACGAGGGCAGCGATACCGTCAACAGCGCCGTGACGTTGACCTTGGGCAGCAACCTAGAAAACCTCACGCTCACCGGCACGGCTGCGATCAACGGCACCGGCAACGCCCTCAGCAACGTTCTGACGGGTAATTCGGCGGCAAACAGGCTTACCGGCGCTGCAGGCAACGACATTTACATCGGCGGCCAGGGCACTGACACGTTGACCGACAGCTCGACCACTTCGGCCGACGTGTACCGGCTGGGCCGGGGCGATGGCGCTGACACCGTGACCGATTCCGGTGGTGCGAGCGACCGCATCGAGTTGGGTGCGGGCGTGCTCCACGATCAGTTGTGGTTTCGCCGTGTCGGTTCGAGCTTGGAAATGTCGATCATCGGAGGCGGGGACAGCATGAGGATAGAAAACTGGTACTCCGATGCGCTGTACCGGTCAGAACAGTTCCACACGTCGGACGGAAGGATGCTGCTCGACAGCCAAGTTCAGAACCTCGTCGACGCGATGGCCTCATTCGCGCCGCCTGCTCCAGGCCAGACCACTTTGCCGAGCGATTACCGCACTGCACTGGCTCCGACCATTGCAGCGAACTGGCAACCTCAAGGTTAAGGTTGTGGGAAGGTAGGGCTGACCAGCCTCTCTCGCCTCTGCGGGAGAGGGAGGCCGGCAGTTGGACACCCTTCGTCACCCGCCCTGCCGCATCAACCCCAACCGCTCGACAATCTTTCTCTCCGCCGCATAGGCCTGCCGACACGCCTTCGCATAGTCCTCCGGCCCCAGATAAGCCAACTGCTGGTCCGACCTCGCTAGCTCGGCGATGTACGCCGGCTCCAGCATCGCCGCCCGAAACCCGTCGTGCAGGATCTGCACGATCGGTTTTGGCAGGCCTCGCGGGCCGCCCAGGCCGTAGGGCGAGGTGGCGACGATGCCGTGGCCCAGCTCCTTGAGCGTCGGGGTCTGCGGCCAGCGCTTGCTGCGCTCCTCGCCGAAGGTCATGAGCAGGCGCAGCTTGCCGTTGTCGACGAAGGGGCCGAAGGCGGTTGAGCCCACGCCCACCTGCACCTGGCCGCTGGCCACGCCGAGCATCTGTTCGGCCACGCCCTTGTAGGGAATGTGGAGGTACTCCAGCCCCTGCTTGGCGAACAACTCTTCGATCACGACATGCGGCGTGGTGCCGACGCCGTTGCTCGCGATGGTGATCTTCTTGCCCTGCGCGCTGCCCTTGCGCGCCGCGGTGAACACGTCTTCCAGGGTCTTGATGGAGCTGTCGGCCGCGACCACCATGCCGAAGGTGGTGCCGGTGAGCTGCAGGATCGGCGTCACGTCGCGGATCGGGTGCCACAGCACCTTTTGCGTATAGGGCGCGCGGAAGATGGTCTGCGGCAGTTGCGCAATGGTGTAGCCATCGGGCGCGGCCTGCTGCAGGATCGGCATGCACAAGGTGCCGCCAGCGCCGGAGCGGTTCTCGGTGATGACCTTCTGGCTCAGGTGATGCGAGGCGGCCTCTGCTAGCACGCGCATCGACAAATCGGTGCCGCCACCGGGCGGCCAGGGCACCCACAGCGTGATCGCCCGGGTGAAGAAGTCGTCCTGCGCGCGCGTGCATACCGCAGGAAGCGCCAGCGAGGCGGCGGTGCCGCGCAGCAGGGTGCGGCGGCGAACGAGGTGGCGCAATGCGGGTTTCATTATTTCTCTTGACACAGGCGGGCGGCGCTCGATGCGCCACTCTCGGCGCTTCGCAACGTCTTGCCGAGCGGCAGGAAGTCTTCGGTTCGGTCCTGTGCGCTCATCCGCCACCGCCGCCGCGCTTGGCCAGTTGGCCGAAGCCGCGCTGCGGGTCGTAGCCCCAGCAGGCCAGCGCGAAGAACACCGCCAGACAGCCGAGCACCACGTACGGCGCCATGCCCGGATCCTTGCCGTAGAGCGCAAAGCGGATCCACTCGACCGCATGCGTGAACGGGTTGAAGCGCGCGGCCTGGTACACCCATTCGGCGCCCGACTCCTGCAGCTTCCACAGCGGGTAGAGCGCGGTGGACAGAAAGTACATCGGGAAGATGACGAAGTTCATCGTGCCGGCGAAGTTCTCGAGCTGCTTGATGTGCACCGACAGCAGCAGGCCCAGCGCACCGAGCATCAGCGCGCCGGCGAGCACAGCGCCCAGCGCGTGCAGGCCGTTCAAGGTGAACACCGGCAGCTCGGTGCCGATCAGCAGCGCGATGGCCACGAAAGCCAGCGCCTGGATCACAGACAAAAGCGCGGTCGCTGCGAGCTTGCAGAACAGCAGCCACGGCCGCGGCAGCGGCGCGGTGAGCAAGAGGCGCATCAGCCCCATTTCGCGGTCGTACACCATGGCCAGCGAGGACTGCATGCCGTTGAAGAGCAGCACCATGCCGACGAGGCCCGGCGCGATGTAGACCTCGTAGGGGATGTAGGTGTCGTAGGGCTCGACGATGGCGATGCCGAACACGTTGCGAAAACCTGCCGCGAACACCGCCAGCCACAGCAGCGGTCGGACCAGCGCCGAAACAAGCCGGCCGGTCTGCTGCAGGAACTTCATCAGCTCGCGCATCACGATCGCGCGCAGCGCCTGCAGCGCATGCGGCACGCCGTGGCGCGCGCCGGAGGCGGTCGGGTTCAACGCCAGGGTGCTGCTCATCGCGGGGCCTTGCAAAGCTTCTCGCCGGCATCGGTGCCGAGCGTGTCGAGCACGTTGGTCGGGTGCAGGATGCCTTCGATCGGCGCCTGCGAGATCACGCCTTGGCCGTCGGTCAGGAGGATCGGCTGGCGCAGTTGGCCGTCCCAGGGGCGGAAGGTCATGCTCACGCCCTTGGAGCCGTCGAGTTGCGCCTTGCCGAGCGCCTGTTGCCACGCGGTGTTCGGGCCTTTGGGGTGAGCCGAAGCCAGCGCGACGAGCGCCTTGCCGGCCATCCAGGCGCTCCAGTCGTGCGCGGTCATCGGCCGGTCAGTCGCCTTGTGGAAACGGCGCGAAACCTGCGGCGCGCCGAAGCGCTCGAACTGTGCGTGCCAGCCCACGGGCACCAGGCCGGCGTCGCCGACCACCGGTCGCGGCAGCACGGTGCGGTAGGGCAGTGCGCGGGCGAATTCGCCGTCGCTGTCGACCACCCAGACAGCGTCGTACTGGGTGCCGGCGGTGAGCAGCAACGGGTTGGCGAGATTGCGCTCGCGCGGGTCGGCCGAAAGCTTGAAGGGCTTGTTCGCCACCACCTGCAGGCCGTAACGCTTGAGCGCCGCCTGAACCACCTGCGCGCGCTGCTGGTCGATGGGGCTGCTGCCCACGAGCAGCAGCAGCTTGCTCCACTTGCGCGAGAGCAGGGTCTGCGCGAGCGCGTCGGCACGCATGCGCTCGCTGGGCATGATGTGGAAGAGGTTCGCACGGCAGTTCGCCCCGCGTAACGGGTCTGCCGCCGCGCTCACGTTCAGCACCGGGATCTTCACGGCGTCGGTCACCGCGAGCAGCCACTCGGCCGGCAGGTCGGCGATCAGCACGGCGGCACCGGCTTTCTCGGCAGCGACGGCGGTGGTTCGCGCTGCGGCAAGGTCGGCGGCTTCCTCGGTCTGGACCTCGACTGCGGCGCCTGCAGCGTCGAGTTCGAACTGGCCTTCCTCGAGCGCGAGCTTCACGCCGTCTTCGGCCGGGCCGGTCGGGTGGCCGAGGTAGGCGCGCTCGGCGCGGCTGCGGTCGAGCCGTTCGTCGTCGTCCGGCACGATCAAGGTGGCTTTCAGCGTGGCGGCCTGTGCTGCCAACGCCGCTGCCGACAGCGTCAAAGCCGCTGCAAGACCCAGCGCAAGCCGCTTCATTCGACGATCACCACGCCATAGGGAACGCGGCCGACGGGAATGGACTTGACCGCCTTGACGCCCGCAACGTCGACCACCGTCACGTCGTCCGACAGGCCGTTGATCACCCACAGCCGCGACTCGTCCTTGTTCAGGGCCACGTTCCAGGCCCGCTGGCCGACCAGCACCAGGCCGGTGACCTTGCGCGAGGGCACGTCGACGAAGGCCACGTGATTGGCCTTGCCCAGGCCCACGAACGCGCGCTTGCCGTCCCGCGTCATGGTGATGCCCACCGGCGTGATGTCTTCGCTGCGCGCGCCCTTGACGGTGAACTCGATCGTGTCCTTCACGCTGTGGTCGGCGGTGTCGATGATGGTGGCGCTGGCATCGAGTTCGCTGGTCACCCACAGCTCCTTGCCGTCGGGCGTGATCGCCATGCGGCGCGGGCGCTTGCCGACCTTCACGTTCTTGACCACCTTGCCGGTGGCGGTGTCGATCACGTGCACGAGGCTGGCGACTTCGGAGGTGATGTAGAGCAGCTTGCCGTCGGCGCTCACCTTCACGCCTTCGGGCTCCTCGCCGACCTTCACGGTCTTCAGGACCTTGCCTGTGGCCGCGTCGATGAAGCTGGCTTCGCCTTCGTCTTCATTCGAGACGTAGATCGTCTTGCCGTCGGGCGAGAGGTCGAAGGCCTCGGGTTCGTCGCCCAGGGGAATGCGCTTGACCGACTTGCCCGTGGCCAAGTCGATCACGTCGGCCTCGTTGGAGTCGGTGCACGCCACCATGAGCTGCTTGCCGCCGGGCATGAGCTGCACGTGGCGCGCGCGCTTGCAGGTGGCGATGGTGCCCTTGACAGCGAGCGTCTCGGTATCGATCAGCGTCAGCGCGTCGTCTTTCTCGCTGCTCACATAAGCCGTGCCGGCCTGGGCGGCGGTGACCAGGGTGAATGCGGCCACCGTCAGGGCGACCATCGTCAGGGTTCGAGGCGTCTTCGTGTTGTTCATCGGGAGTTTTTCCTGTCTTTGTGAATGCACGGCGTCAGGCCGCCTTCGAGCGCTCGCCGGCGCCTCCTGTGCGTGCGATGAAGCCGTGCTCCAGCGTGTCCTCGCCGAGTGTGGCGGTCACCTCGGCCGGCGTGCCGTCGGCCAGCAGCTCGCCCTTGTCTAGCACCAGCACGCGGTCTGCCTGCTCCGCTTCTTCGACCAGGTGAGTCGCCCAGAGAACGCACACGCCGCGCTCGCGTACGTCGTTGCGCATCGCGGACAGCAGGTCGCGTCGCGACTTCGGGTCCAGCCCCACGGTGGCTTCGTCCATCAGCATCACGGCAGGTTGGTGCAGCATCGCGCGCACGAGTTCCACCTTGCGCCGGTTGCCGCCGGAGAGCTCACGCACCGTGCGGTTCAGGTCGGCATCGACGCCGAGCCTCGCGCAGCCCGCTGCGATGCGCTCCTTGGCCAGTGCGCGCGGCAGGCCCTGCAGATCGGCCTGGAACAGCAGGTTGCGCTGGATGCTCAGGTCCATGTCGAGCGAGATCTGCTGGAACACCACGCCGATGTGGCGCAGCGCGGCCGAAGCGCCGTGGCGCAGCGAATGGCCGGCCACTTCGACCTCGCCTTCGTCGGCCGCGAACAGGCCTGTGAGCACCTGGAACAGCGTCGACTTGCCGGCGCCGTTGGGGCCGAGCAGCGCAGTGAACTGGCCGGCGCGCAGCTCGAGGCTCAGGGACTTCAGCGCGACGCGCTCGCCATAGCGTTTGGTCAGACCGCGCACGCTCAGCATCGGTTGTTCTTCTCCGGGGATGGGGGATCGGGCAGCGCGCTGCCCGGTGCGAAGCCGCGGCGCATCAGCGCGCTTCGAGGAGCGGTGACTCTACCGCCGCAGGCGTGTCCGTGAGGGCGTGGGAGTTCGCGTCGGTGCGCAACCAGAGGCTGCCGCTGCGCGCAGCGCCGGGGATGAAACGCAGGGGCTGGTTCGCCGCGGACGTGGCGGCCTTCGCCGAACTCATGACCCGGCCGTCGGGCGCGATGACCGTGAACGCGGCAGCCGCATCGACCATGCCGGGCCGGGACTGCGCATCGCCATCGTCGGCCGAAATCCACAGGATCTTCATGCGCCCGGCGAGGCGTTGCCGGCTGGCGTCGACCACCGCCTCGGCGTCGGCCAGGTCCTGCGGCGTGGGCATGAGCGCGTCGCGGTTGAGCCAGGCCCAGCCGTGGTACTGCGTGCTGGTGAGTTCCAGGAAGTCGACGCCCATGCGCTCGGCCATGTCGATGATGCGGCCCACGTGCGGCAGGTTGTAGCGGTGCATCACGCAGTTGAGCACCATCGGCCAGCCCAGGCCCTTGATGATCGCGGCGACCTTGCTCTTGTGCTCGAAGG
>NZ_JACDCU010000348.1 GCF_013817365.1 Methylibium sp.
GGGCGCGCACCACGTTGCCCAGAAGTTGACCAGCAAGGGACGGCCTCGCAGGCTGCTCATCGTCAGACGGCTGCCCTGGGGCGTTTCGAAAGACTGGGCCCAGAACGCTTCGGCGGCCGGATCGGGCGCATGCCGGCGCAGCGACAGCCAAGCGCCGCCGAGCAAGGCGGCGCCGGCCGCGCCGCCCAGGAGCAGGCGGCGCCGTGGCGAGGAGAGGGGTCGAGTTGTGGTCACGCTTCGGCTTTCATCAGCCGACGCAGCGCGGCCGCGTCGCCGCGCTGCGCCCGGCCCTGGGCATCGGGCTTGAGCGCGCCGCGCAGGTCGTCATGGTCGAGGATGCTCAGGTGCACGGGGATGACCTCGCCGGGCACGGTGCCTCGCTCGGCCAGGCTCAGCACGTCCACGGTGCGGCCCTGGGGGCCGCGGACGCTGCCGACGTCGTAGACCACCCCGGCGCCCAGCAGCGCGATCTCGGCCGACTTGGAGTCGTCGCAGTAGAGCTGCAAGTGCACATCGCTCAGGCGTGTGGCGGTGCCACGCCAGACGGCGCCGGTGGCGTAAGGTCGGAATTCGGCCAGCCGCTCCATCCAGTGCAATGCCACCTGGCGCAGCGCCGCGAGTTCGCCGGGTTGGGTTTCAGCACAGAACAGCGCCAAGTAGCTGCGGACCTCGGCCTCGAGCAGGTCGTTGTCGGGCAACTCGGCCTTGCGGGGGGTGACCTGAAGGCCGCGCTTGCCCAACAACTTGAGCGCGCGCTGCTTGGCCGGGCCGTATTCCAGGCCTTCTTCGACCACGAGCCGGGCGGCAGTGGCGGCAATCTCGAGGGTGATGGTGGAAGGCGGCATGACGGAGAAGACCCCGCAAGGCGGGGCAGGTTCATCAGGGCAGTTCGACATCGCTCATGCGAGCCACGATGGTGGCGGCTCGGCCGCTCACATAGGCCGAGCCGGGCCGCTTTTCGAAGCGCTTGGGCGCCGGCAGCATTACCGCCAGCCGGGCGGCCTGGGTAGCGCCGAGCCGGTCGGCGTCAGTACGGTAGTAGCGCCTCGCGGCGGCCTGCGCGCCAAAGACTCCTTCACCCCACTCGACATTGTTCAGGTAGATCTCGAGGATGCGCTCCTTGCCGAGCAGCAGTTCGAGCCAGGTCGCCAGCACGAACTCCTGGCCCTTGCGTGCCAGGCTGCGCTCGCTCGAGAGCAGCAGGTTCTTCGCGAGCTGCTGGGTAATGGTCGAGCCGCCGACGATGCGCGGCGCGGGCGCCGGGCGCGCCGCCACCGTGCGGCCGCTGGCGGCGAGTCGCGACTGTGTCGCCTGCGCCTGTGCGCGCAGCCGGTCGGAGCGCGCTTCGGCGCGCTGGTTGCGTTCCCAGGCGTGCTCGATCGCTTCCCAGTCGACGCCGGCGTGGTCGGTAAAGCCGGCGTCCTCGGACGCGATGACGGCGCGCTTGAGCGGGGCCGCAATGCGCTCGTAGGCACGCCATTCCTGGCTCCAAGACAGGGGCTGCGGCTCGGCGAGCAGCCGGCGGAGCTCCGTGCGCTGAAAGGCGGTGGACTGTGGATCGAAAGCGAGCATGGCCGCGATGCGCAGCACGAAGACCAACTGCAGCGCCACGGCGCTGAGCAGGAGAAGGAGGAAGGCGCGGACCAGTGTTCTCTTCATTTCGGCCCGGCCGCCAGCGCAACGCGCACCTCGGCCAGCACGCCGGCCGTCGGCGGGCGCACGCCGCGCCAGAACAGAAACGACTCCGCCGCCTGTTCGACCAGCATGCCCAGGCCGTCCCGCCCGTGCGCACCGCCTTCCCGGGCCCAGGCCAAGAAGGCATTGGCTGCGGGCCCGTACATCATGTCCAGCGCCAAACCCCCGCGGCGCAGCACGCGGCCGGAAACAGGCACCGGCGCGCCCTGCAGGCTGGCGGCGCTGGCGTTGACGACGATGTCGAAGCCGCTGCCGGCGGCTTCCAGCATGCTGTCGGCGAGCTCGACGCCATGCTGTGCCGCCAGCGCGGCGTGGCGCAACACCAGCGCTTGCGCGCGCTGCGGCGAACGGTTGACCAGCACCAGGCGGCGCGGCGCGGCTTCGATCAACGGCCCGAGCACGCCGGCCGCGGCGCCACCCGCGCCGATGAGCAGCAGGCTGGCGCCGGCCAGCGCGACGCCGGCATGCACGGTGATGTCGGCCACCAGGCCGGCGCCGTCGGTGTTGTCGGCCTGCCAGCCGCCCGCCTGCGGGGAATCGAAGCGCAGCGTGTTGGCGGCCTGGGCCAAGGCGGCGCGGGGCGTCAGGCGCTGCGCGAGCGCGGCGGCCTCGAACTTGAAGGGGACAGTGACGTTGCAGCCCTGGGCTCGCGGGCGCCCAACAGGATTCGACGCAGGCGCGTCCATGTCGGCTGGGTTTTCGCCGGCCGCGAAGGCGCACACGGTCTCGGCGAAGCGATCGAGCGGGCAGGACAGACGGCCATAGCTCAGCGCTTCGCCAGTCAGTTCGGCGAAGCGGGCATGGATGAAAGGCGAGCGGCTGTGCTCCACCGGGTTGCCCGCCACCGCATAGCGGTCGCGGACGTCCCGTGCGCCGCCGCTCATGGCTGCGATGGCGCCATTACGCGCGTTTCCAGGCCGTCTTCGCGGGTGAAGCGAAAGCGTGACACCACCACGATCTGGTCGGCCTGTCCGCGCATCGCGGTGCTGAAGGGCCCGAAGGGCGAAGCCGCCCGCACGATGGCGACCGCGCGGCGGTCGAGCGACCGCTGGCCCGAGCTTTGCACCACCTCGGTCTCGAGTACTTGGCCGGCCGCGTCGACGGTGACCATCATGGTCAGCTCGCCGTAGAGCTTCTTGCCTTTTTCCTCAGGAAAGTTTTGCGTGCCGCGTTCCTCGATCTTGCGGCGCAGGACGTCGTAGTAGACGGCGTACACCGCCTCGCTGGTCGCGGGGCTGATGTAGCGCTTCTTCGGCCGCGCGTTCTCTTCGTTGATGCGCTTTTCGATCTCGGCGAGCATGCGCAGCAACTGGCGGCGCTGATCAGCGGCGGCGCGCGCGTCGGGGTTGCCCTGATCGCGCTGCGGGTCGGGCGGCGGCAGCAGCGCGAGTTCACGGCGGATCTGCGCCAGCAACTGTGTCTGCTGCTCATGCAGGGTCTGGATCTTCTTGCTCGCGTCTTCGAGCGAATCGCCGATTTCGGTGAGCGCGGACGGCGGCAGCGGCGAGGTCGCACGCCCGGCCTTGGCCTCGCCGCCGCCGGCGAGCGCGGCCTGGGCGATGGCCTGGGCCTTGATCGGCGGCTCGGTGGAGCGGGCGTTGACGAGGATCACCTCCAGCGGCGTGTCCTCGAACACGCGGTTGAAAGCCTCCGGGTCGACGAAACGCACCGTCAGCAGCGCAGCGTGCAATCCGAACGAGATCAGCAGCGCGATCTGCAGCGTGGTGAGCTGGGTCAGGCGTTGCTTCAGGCGGGCTCGGGAAAGGTCCATTCGGGCGTCGGGTCAGCCAGGGGCGCTCTGCGGCGCAGGCTCGCCGGCATTGTCGCCATCCTGCAGGTCGATCGCCAAGGCGAGCGGCGCGGCATCCTCCACGGCGTCTTCGGCTTCGTCGGTCTCGACACGTGCATCGTCCGCACTCGTCCCCGGATCATCGAGGCGCGCCATCAGGCTGGCGTGCAGATCGAGCGTGAGCAGGTCGGTGCCGGTGATGCGCACGCGCACCCGCGCACCGCGCGGCAGCGTTTCGCAGCCGAGCGCACGAAAGACCAGCGGCAGCGTGTCGGCGCGGACCAGGCCGTCCTTCATGACCGCGGCGTCGAGCTCGGTGATGCCCGCCTGCTCCAGGTGGCGCATCGTCCAGTAGCGCTCAAGGCCGTTCTGGAACTGGTTGTAGGCGGCGTAGGCGGCCTCGAAACCGGAGATCACCGAAAAGAGTTCCGCATCCTTCGGCTTGAAGGGCGCAACCAGCGCGGCGGTGCGGCCGTGGCGCGCGCAGGCAATGATCTGCCACTGATTGGCCAGGTCCACATAGCGGCGCAGCGGCGAGGTGGACCAGGCGTACTGCCGCACGCCCATGCCGGCATGCGGCGCCGGCTTGGTGCCCATGCGCACCTTGATGCCTGGGGCCATGCTGGCCTGGCTGCGATAGATGGCCGGCACGCCGCACTCGGCGACCCAGCCGCCCCAGTGACTATTGGCGAGGATCATCGCCTCGGCGACGATCAGGTCGAGCGGTGAGCCGCGCTTGCGCTCGGTGATGACGACTGTTTCGCTGCCGTCCGGCTCGTTGCCCGCGGCCACGGCGTTCGCGCCTTCCAGCCGGAAGCTGTAGTCGGGCCGGTTGAAGTTCTCCGGCTTGCCGCGCGCAACTTCACGCTGCGCTTTCAGGTGCCGCGCGAGCCGGAACGCAAAGGCGAGTTCGGGC
>NZ_JACDCU010000046.1 GCF_013817365.1 Methylibium sp.
GCTCAATCGTCTTGGCAACCCGCATCGCTCCAGCCTCCTGGGCGATTGGAGTATGCCGGCACGAATAAGTTCTAGAACATCACGCGCACTGCACTAGTAGCGGCAGCCCCCCGGGGCTTACGGCGCTGTCGGCCGCTGCTGCTCGCCGAGGGCCTGCGCTGAAACAAGCAGCGCCCGCGTGAGCAGTTCGACGCCCTCGGCCTCCAACTCGAGCGGAAATGTCTTGCCGTTGGCCATTGCCAGTTCGAGCAATACCGCCGTGCCGTCGTCGGACAGCACCACTTGCTTGATGCCGGTGCAGCGAAGGGGGGCCATGGAGGTCATCGTTGTTCTCTCGCAGGAGTGAGGTTCCGCATCCTGCCATGCCGTCTGGCACGCCGAACACGGCCTTGAATGATGCGATGCCGACGGGGGCAATCAGCGGCGCGTAATCGCAACGTCGCTGGAGGCCGCCTTCGAGACGTTCTCTGGCTTTTTAGGCACCAGTGCCACGCCATGGCGCACTGCGATGATTTCAGCCAAGATGGCCACGGCGATCTCGGCTGGCATCCTGCCTCCCAGGGGCAAACCGATCGGCCCGTGCAGGCGCGCGATCTCATCGGGCGCCAGATCGAACAAGGCGAGCCGCTCCTTGCGCTTGGCGGTGTTGCCGCGTGAACCGAGGGCGCCGACGTAGAACGCCGGCGATTTCAACGCTTCGAGCAACACCATGTCGTCGAGCTTGGGATCGTGGGTGAGGGCCACCACAGCGCTGTGCGGATCGAGCTGCAGTTCCAGCGCCAGGTCGTCGGGCATGGACCGGCTGAAGCGCGTGCCCGGCACGTCCCAAACCGTGGCCTCATCCTCGCGAGGGTCGCAGCAGATCACCTCGAAATCCAGTGCCAGGGCCATCTGCGCGAGCAGCCGGGAGAACTGGCCGGCACCCACGATCAGCAGCCGCCAGCGCGGCCCGAACAATGCGCGCAACTCCCGACCGTCGAAGCTGAATGACTCGCCGCGTGTGGCGGCTTCCAGGGTGACGGTGCCGCTGCCAAGCTCGAGCCGGCGGGCCACCAGTTCATGACGGGCCGTGCGAGCCAGCACCTCGTCGATCCATGCGCCGGTTTGCAGGGGCTCCTGCAGCAGGCGCAGGTTGCCGCCGCAGGGCAGGCCGAAACGGGCCGCCTCTTCCTTTGTAACGCCGTAGGCAATGAGGGTGCAGCGGTCAACGCGCTCGCCGGTGCGAACTCGCTCGATCAAGTCGTCCTCGACACAGCCGCCGGAAACGGAACCGCAGACACGGCCGTCCTCGCGCAGCGTCAGCAAGGCGCCCGGCACACGAGGGGCGCTACCCCAGGTCTCGATGACGGTGATCAGCCAGACGCGGTGCCCTGAAGCGAGCCAGTCTCGAGCCTGCGTGAGAACCTGCAGGTCGAGACTGTCCATGGCGATCGCTCTGCGTGGCGCCTTCGGGCGCCCGCGTAATTCAGTCGGCGGTGCTGTCGGTCGTGGCGGCTGCTTCCGCAGCCAGCGCGGCGAGCTTCTTGGCGCGCGGGTTCTTCTCGCACAACGGCTCGCACACCGGTTGGCTGCGGCCCAGCACCTTTTGCATCGTGCGGCGGTTCGGCGGCTGGTGAGCGCCGCAGAAGAAGCACGACATGGTGTTGGTCGCGCCCGAAAAAGCGCCGGGACGCGGTGAAAACGGCGAGCCCGGGGCTTTGCTGGTGTAGCGCAGTCCGTCTTGCTGAATGCGGGTCGTGGTGTCTTTGCGTGAGGCCATAGGCGCGTATTGTCTCAGGTTGGCCGTGTCTTTGTCTAAACGGGGCAACCCGAAGCGCTGCGGCAGCAGGTGGCGGTGAGCGCGCGCGCCCTTCGCCTCGCCAGCAGCAACCGCCCGCCCGGGCAAAGCCAAAAACAGGCCTGGGGATTCAGTCGTCGATCTCTCGCACCAGTGTTTCAGCCGCTGCCGGAGAAAGATTGAGGAGCTTCGCCACATCGCCAAAATCATCGGGCAGCGCTGCGTTGTTCCAACCGTTCTGGGAGTGGCGAGCAAGCCGGATGGCCAACTCGACGCTGCGCACCTGCGGATGCTCGGCATGGGCGTCGTCGGCGATACGCACCAGGATCGCGGGCAGCGACCAGGCGCGCATCAGCGCCTGCTGCAGTGCAGCGAGATCCACGCCCAGCACCTCGCGCTGCACGCTGGCCGATCGCATGCTTGCATCCGCGCGCTGGCGGGCTTCGATTTCAAGCGCCAGCGCGGGCGCGTGGCAGTACAGCAGCATTTCGGCAAAGTCGTGCAGCAGTGCCGCAAGCTGCAGCACCGCTGCGCTTTCGTCCATACGGTGCACCGCGAAACCCACCGCGAAGTTGGCAGCGCGATGCGCCCGCAGCACCACGGCCTGCAGGCCAGAAAGTGCCTGCGGTTGGCCGGCCAGCACGTCCTCCACCATGGGGCTGGCGTCGAACGCCTGAAAGAACGGCGACACCCCCATGATGACCAACGCTGCCGTCACCGTCTCGGGACCGCTGCGGCCGCCCTCGGCGTGCCGGGCGCGGTGCGCCTGCGATACGGTCGCCAGCAGTTTGAGCGCCATCAAGGGATCACGGCCGACCGAGTCTGCCAACTGGTGCGCGTCGACATCCCCGCGGACTTCTTCTGCCTTGGCCAGCAGGGCCAGTTCGTCTGCTGTGCGCGCCTGCACCGGAATCGGCGCATCGCGAAACCACGTGGTCCAGGCGGCGAGGTCGGTCGGGCGGTGAGTCAACATGGCACGGGAAAGCGGGTCGGCCTTTTCAAACCGGGAGCAGTGGCTGTTTATCGGCGCGCCGGCTCATGGCTTGAGCTTTCGGCGTGCCGGATCAGCCCGCTCAGGCAATGCTCGCTCCCATGGGCTGCTCGATCGAAACCGGCAGTATCTACGTGAAGCGTCGACGTGCAAGCCCGGCACAATCTGCGGCCCGACACCACCGTTGCCCCGAACAACGCTCTTCGCTGCTAATGACGGCGCCTCAAGATCCCGCCCTACCGGCCGGTTTGCTTCACAGCTTGCGCGACCTGCTGACGCAGCCTGACGAGCCGCTGCCGCCCGGCGACGTGCGCGAGGTCGCGGTCGACGCGCTCGGGCTCATCGGCCTTGGCGCCCTGGTGATGCTGGCCATCACGGTGCTGGCGGTGCCGCGTGCCTCCGGCGCCGTCATCGCCGTCTCGGCGCTGTTCGTGGTGTTGCCGCTGCTGCTGCGCGAGTCGGTCAAGCGCCGTGTCGGCGTGCTGACCGCGCCATTGACGCTGGCCTGCGTGCTGGCGCTGGGCATCGTGTGGTGGCAGAGCTTGGCCGCGCCGAACGCCGTCATCGTGCTCGACCCCTTCAACCAGGCTGGGGTGCTGGCCGGCTTCGGCCTGCTCACCGTGCTGTGCGTGGCCAGCGTGCGCCGCTATGTCGGCCGCACGCACCGGCGTGCCATGGAAGAGCGAGCGCAGCGCGTTCACGATGCGCAGCTGCAGTTGCTCAACGAAAAGCTGCAGCTGGCCATTCAAAGCGGCGACTTCGGCGTTTGGGAGTACGACGTGGCCGCCCGCACGTTCCGCATCGATGCTCAGCAAAGCCGCATCTACGGCCTGCCGGAGCAGCCACACAGTGTGAGCACTGACAAGTGGCTGCGCGCGGTGCACCGCGACGACCGGGCGCGGGTGAGGCGCTGGCTCGACGACACGACGCAGGCGCACCTGCCCTACGACATGAGCTTTCGCATCGTCCGGCCCGATCAGGCGGTGCGCTGGCTGCGCAGCATCGGCAAGGCGCAGCTGGACGACGCCGGCCGGGTGGTGCGGGTGGTCGGGCTGGACCGTGACGTCACCGCCCAGGAAGAAGCCGATATGCGCCTGCGCGCGCTCTCCGAACGCATGCTGCTGGCCACCGGCGCCGCGCAGCTCGGCATCTGGGAGCTCGACGCTCTGAGTGGCGATGTGAGCGCGGACGCCGCGGTGCGCCGCCTGTTCGGCCTGCCGGCCGCGGCCCACGTGGTGCGCGAGGATGTGCGTGCCTGCATCCACCCGGAAGACCAGCCGGTGATCCGCGACCTGGTCGACCACGGCCTGCACAGTGCCGAGCCGCTCGAGGCGCGGTTCCGGGTGCAGGCGGCGAACGGCAGCGTGCGTTGGCTGCGCTCGGCCGCGTCGATGCCGCGAGACGCCGGCGGCGCGCCTCGCCGCATGGTCGGCGTGTGCTGGGACATTACCCGCGACGTCGAACTGCAGGAAAAGCTGGCCGAATCGAGCCGACGCCAGGCCTTGGCGCTGCAGGCGGTGGGCGGCGCCGCCTGGGCGGTGCATGGCGATGACGGCCGCCTGCGCTGGAGCGACCACTGGTTCGACCTCTTCGGAGTGGCTGGCAGCGCCCCGGCGGAAACCTGGCTCGAACGCGTGGTGCCCGAAGACAGCGCCGGCACGCGCACCCGCTGGCAACACAGCCTGCGCGCCGGCGCCGAGCCCGAGTTCGCGTGGGAGTTCCGCATCCATCACCCCAGCCGCGGCTTGCGCGTGATGCGCTGCGTCGGGCGCTGCGAGTTCGACGCGGCGGCCCGCCTTTCGCTCGCCTTCGGCATCGTGCTGGACGTGACAGCACGACGCGCCGCCGCCGCAGAGGTGCGCCAGCTCACCGAGCGGCTCGACCTGGCCGCCGCCGCCTCGGGCATGGGTACCTGGCAGTACGAGCCAGCCAGCGGCACCCTGGGTTGGGATCGCCGCCACGCGCGGTTGCTCGGTTTGCGGGGCGACGACGAGCCGGACGACGGCGACGGCACGGGTGCGCGCGGAGCCGACCTGGCCGTCTGGCAGCAGTGCGTGGCCGAGGGTGACCGCGCTGCGCTCCTGGCGCTCGTGCAGGGCTCGCCCGGTGCGCCCGAGCGCATCGAAATCGATCTGCTGCCGCAGCCCGGCCAAGCGCAGGGCCGGCGCTTGCGCGTCATGGCGCAGGCTGTGCACGACGAGCGCGGCACCCTGCTCAAGCGCGCCGGCGCCGCCTTCGACATCACCCGGGAATGGCACGCGCAGCAGGCGATCGAGCGGGCACGGCAGGAGGCCGAGGCGGCGAGCCGCAGCAAGAGCGCTTTCCTCGCCAACATGAGCCACGAGATCCGCACCCCCATGAATGCGGTGATCGGCCTGACCGGCCTGCTGCTCGACGCCGTGCAGGAGCAACCAGCGCACGACTACGCGGCCAAGGGACATGCTGCTGCGCGCAGCCTCCTGGCGGTGCTCGACGACGTGCTCGATCTATCCAAGATCGAGGCCGGCAAGCTCGAACTCGAACGCACGGAATTTCGCATTGCCGACGTGCTGACCAGCGTGCGCGACCTGCTGGCTCACGCCGCCGAGGCCAAGCGGCTGCCGCTGCGCGTCGAAGTGGTTGAAGGCCTGGGCGAGTGGTGGTCCGGCGACCGCACGCGACTGCAGCAGATTCTGCTCAACCTGGGCTCGAACGCGGTCAAGTTCACCGAGCGCGGCGAGGTGGTGCTGCGCGCTGGCGTGGCCGGCACACAAGGCGGCGGTGGCGCAGCGCGGGCGCTTCGCTTCGAGGTCGAGGACAGCGGCATTGGCATGAGTCCCGAGGCACAGGCGCGAATCTTCGATGCGTTCGAGCAGGCCGATGTATCGACCAGCCGGCGCTTCGGCGGCACGGGCTTAGGGCTGACCATCTGCCGCCACCTGGTCGCCCGGATGGGGGGCGAACTCGGGCTGGCCTCAGTGCCCGGCCGGGGCACGCGCATGTGGTTCACGCTGGCTCATTTGCAGCCGGCGCTGCGGCAAGGCCGCGCCGAGCCGCCGAGCGGCGCCAGCGCCGCAGCACTGGCCGAGGCGCCCTCGCGGCTGACCGGTGCGTGCGTGCTGCTCGTGGAGGACAACGAACTCAATCGGCTGGTCGGTGTGGCGATGCTCGAGCAACTCGGTGTGCAGGTGCGGGTCGTGGAGTCGGGGGAGGCCGCGCTGGCGCTGCTGCTGGAGCAGACGGTCGACGTGGTGCTCATGGACATTCAGATGCCGGGCATGGACGGCCTCGAAGCGACACGGCGCATTCGCGCGATGCCCTCGCGTGCCGGGCGGATGCCGATCATCGCGATGACGGCGCATGCCATGAGCGGCGACCGCGAGCTTTCGCTCGCCGCCGGGATGAACGACCACGTGACCAAGCCGATCGAGCGGGATGCTCTGGGGGCGGTGCTGGAGCGGTGGTTGAGCGACGGCAGCGGCAGCATGCCGTAGTCGTCCGCGCGGCCGATCGAGGTTGCGCACTAGTTCACACGACCTGCCGATTCCACCGCTCGCGGCCGACGAGCGGCGGCGAAGCGAGGACGACTGGTCGAGCGTTTGCGACCCGACTCCTGATACTTCGCAGCACCTTGAGGGCGCACATTTCATGAAACCTGTTCACAGCACGCACGGCTCGAATCGGGGCTTCACGTTGATCGAAGTGATGATCGCCGTGGCCATCGTCGGCATTCTCGTGACCATCGCATTACCGAGCTACCGCGATTACGTCATCCGGGGGCAATTGGTCGACGGCACCAACGGTCTGGCAAGTATGCGGGCCGAGATGGAGCGCCACTTCCAAGACAACCGGACGTACGCAACGGTGACCGGCACGCCAACGTTCACGACGCCTTGCGCCGGCGCGGTTGCGCAGCGCACTTTCAACAACTTCGTTGTCGATTGCTCGGTAGCGCCGACGGCTACCGCCTACACGCTGCGGGCCACCGGCGGTGGCCCGGTTGCAGACTTCGTATTCACGGTCACTGCGCAGGACGTCCGCGCGACCACTGCGCCGACCGGCTGGGGCAACAGCAGCACGTGCTGGGTAACCAGGCGGGGCATGACATGCTGAGCCGAACCGGCAGCTTGCCGCGCGGCTTCACCATATTGGAGCTGATGGTCGTCATAACCGTCATGGGGCTCCTCCTGATGGTGGCCGTGCCCGGGATGCAGAGCTGGCTGATGAACGGACGCGTGCGCACAACAGCGGAGGCGCTGCAGAACGGCGTGAGGCTGGCGCAGGCCGAGGCCGTACGGCAGAGCCGGCAGGTGGTGTTCATGCTGACCGACGACACGCCGAGCGATGCAGCGGAGGTCAAGGAAGACGGCATCAATTGGGCCATCGTGACCGTGCCGCTGCTCGGCAGCGATACCGCCCAGTTCGTTCGGGGCGGTGCGCTTGCCGACGTTGCGGCCGGCGTCGAAATCACCGGATCCGACGGCGCGGAGTCGATCTGCTTCAACTCCATGGGTAGCCTGACGGCCAATGTCTCGCCAGGACCTACAGGGGCAGTCTGCGCTGTAGATGCAGCGGCACCCACCGTCACCTACGACATTGACATGGCCGGCGCCGATCGACCGCTGCGGGTGCTCGTATCGCTCGGTGGGCGGGTGCGCATGTGCGATCCCGCCAAGGCTCTCTCAACCAACCCGGACGGATGCCCTCCCCCATGAAGCACTCATCTTCCCGCCGTCCGCAGGCCGGCATGATGCTCATCGAAGTGCTGGTGTCGATCCTGATTTTCTCGTTCGGCATCCTTGGTACGGTCGCTCTGCACGCACGAGCGATCCAGTACTCCGGCAATGCCGAGGATCGCGGTCGCGCTTCCTTGCTGGCCAATGAGATTGGCTCCTTGATGTGGACCAGCGGCACAGCGACGCTGTCTGCAGCCGTGACTACCGCATGGAATACGCGCGTCGGCGACGCCACTGCCACCGGTTTGCCGGGAGGCGTTGGGACGGTGGCCGTCGATGCGGATGGCGTTGCCACGATCACCGTCACCTGGCAGCCCACCTTTGCAGCCGCGGGCGCCACGAACCGTCTTGTCACCCAAGTGGTCGTGCCGCCGACCGCCGTGCTGCCATGAGCGCGCGCACCGCCCTTTCGCAGCGCCTCGGCGCGCGCGGTTTTTCCTTGATCGAGCTGATGGTCGGGGTCGCGATCGCGCTCGTGGTCACGTTGGTCATCTTCAGCGTGTTGAGCGCGAGCGAAAGCCGCAGACGGACCACGTCTTCGGTCAATGACATCGGGCAAAGCGGTGGCTATGCGACTTACCTGCTCGACCGCGCAATCCGCAGCGCGGGCTCTGGCTTTACCAGCCGATGGGACGAGACCATCGGCTGCCTCATCAATGCAAGCCGCAGCGGCACACAAATGCTGCCGCGCGCGGCTGCGCTGCCAGCGCCGTTCGCAGCGGTGACCGGCAATCTGCGTTTGGCTCCCGTCATCATTGCGCAGGGTCAGTCTGCGGCGGGCTCCGACGTGCTGATGTTGATGTCGGGCAGCTCCGGGTTCGGCGAGGTGGGAGCGCAGGCCGAAGGCCCGACGCTTGTCACGGACGGTCCCGGCGTGCTTCTCCGCAACACGATCGGCTTCGGAGGTGGCGATCTCGTTTTGCTTGCGAACCAGCCGGATTGCCTGCTTTCACAAGTCAAGGGCCCCAAGGATGCATCCGGCATCGCGGACGGTACGGATCCAAGACTGCTACTCGACGGTACTTACTTCACTGCTGCCGGCAGTACCGTGAATCTTGCGGACATCACCGGTACGGCTGTTGCCGCGAGCATCGGCAACGTCGCCGCCGTGAACCCGCCGCAGTTCCGCCTGTACGGCGTCGGCGACAACCAGACGCTGTTCACCTACGACCTGCTGCGGATTGACGGCTCGGACGCGGCCTTGCCCATCGCCGAAGGTGTCATGCAACTGCGAGCCGTTTACGGCGTTGATACCGACAACGATCGTCAGCTCGACGCCTGGGTTGCCCCGACAGGTACCACGTGGGGTGCGGCCGCCTTGCTCGACGGTTCCGCGGCCGCGCAAACCAATCTGCGCAACATCCTGGCGGTGCGTTTCGCCGTGGTCCTGCGCAGCTCGCTGGTCGAGCGGACCGACGTCGCACCCGCCTCGCTGCCGCTGTTCGCTGACCTTCCCGATGTGGCCACCACCGTGGCGATCGCGACCGGCGAGCGTAACTTTCGCTACCGCGTGATCGAGTCCACGATTCCTTTGCGCAACACCTTGCTGCTGCCCGCGCTATGACCACCAATCGCCTTTGTACGATGCGCGTCCGTCAACGGGGCGCCGTGTTGATCCTCAGCCTGATCATTTTGGTAGTGCTGTTGGGAGCCAGCGCCGCGCTGGTCCGTTCAATGGACACGTCGATGTTCCTGGCGGGCAACCTGGCGTTCAAACGCGACTTGATGAACCAGGCTGAACGTGCGGTGCCGGTGGTGCTCGATGCATTGACTACTGGCGCGCTCAGTACCGCAACGGCCCGGGCCAACGACCTCAAGAGCAGCAACTACAGCGCCAGGGTTTTGCCGAGCACGGATCAAGGCATTCCCGACGCATTGTTGCTGACCGATACGGCTTTCGAAGCGCTGTCTTATGCCACCGGGGGCAATGACATTGCGGTTTCCGCACAGGACGTGACCATCAGGTACGTGATCGATCGGCTGTCCGTCGCTACAGGCGAAGAAAGCACGCTCGGCGATGCGTACGTGGCGGCGGGCAACACTGCGCCGAAGGGTGGGAGCGGCTCTCAGCTCAGGCGCAGTGAGGATGCTGCAGCTGCGGCTCCTGTTGCAGGGTCGCCGACGTCGCCCTCAGCGGGTGCCGTCACACCGCAAGCGGTCTATCGAATCAGCTTGCGAGTGACAGGTCCGCGTGACACCCAAGCGTTTTTGCAAACCACCTTGACTCGTTGAGCCGGAGCGTCACCATGGCGAACCCTTTCCTGCCCCTGGCTCGTCTGATGGCTGTATTGCGGGCGACTGCCGTTCCGGGGCTCGCAACCCTGATCGGTGTTTCCGCACTCGCCTCGACGAATCTCGCCGACCAGCCGCTGTTCAGCAACAAGGCGGTCCCCGGCAATCTGGCGCTGGCCTTGTCCGTGGAGTTCCCGACCGCGGTCAGCGTTGCCAACCTTGGCGACTACACCACGAGCAAGGCCTTTCTGGGCTACTTCGATCCGAAGAAGTGCTATGCGTATCGTGACAACGATGCCGACGAAACGGACCGCTACTTCTACCCGGTCGGTCCGGCCAGTACCAACTTCACTTGCAGCGGCCAATGGAGCGGCAGCTTCCTGAACTGGGCCACGATGCAGACGATCGACCCGTTTCGCTGGGCGCTCACGGGCGGCTACCGTGTCAAAGACACGGCAACGCTCACAGTGATCGAGAAGGCATGGGCGTCCGGGCAGGGCGGCACCGGCAACTTCCCCAACCGCACGCTCTCGGGCGGCCCGCTCATCTCCGGCGCCACGCCTCTCGGCTGGAGCGGTTTCAAGATGCGCATCCAGGGGCTGGGCAACAAGCTGCGCTTCACCGACGCCGGCGATGTCAACAACGGCAGCGGGCACAGCTCGTTCAGGCTTTACAAGACTGGCCTCAACGATAAGAACCGCGTCTATGAAGTGAGCGTGCGCGTCAAAGTCTGCGATCCGGCGGTCGTCGTGGAGAGCAACTGCAAGGCCTACGGTTCGAACTGGAAACCCGAGGGCCTGATCCAGAACTACTCCGATCGCATTCGCTACAGCGCATTCGGTTATTTGAACGACAGCAACATCCAGCGCGATGGCGGTGTCCTGCGGGCGCGTCAGAAGTTCGTCGGCCCGATGGAGCCGCGTCCCGGCTTGGCAGACGCCGCCAATCCGGTCAAGGAGTGGAGCGCGACCACCGGTGTGCTGATCGCAAACCCCGACGCAGACGACGCGCAAGCCACCAACGACGAGTTCGCCCCGAGCATTCCGGTGGCCAAGAGCGGGGTGATCGGTTACCTGAACCAGTTCGGACAAACGCATACCGCCAACGGCTACAAGACCTACGACCCCGTCGGCGAACTCTATTACGCGGCGGTCCGGTACTTCAAGTACCAAAGTCTTGTGGCACCGACGTGGGAGCTGGGCAACGTTCCCCAATGGACGAGCATGTCGGGTGCTTCGAATACGACGAAGACACAGTGGATCGACGGCTTTCCGGTCATCACGCAATGGGATGACCCGATCAAGTACTCCTGTCAGAAGAATTACATCCTGGGCATTGGCGATGTGAACAGCCATGCGGACAAGAACGTGCCGGGCTCCACATCCTCCGGCAACGAACCGACCAAACCCGCGAAGGTCGTCAGCGATCCAACAGTCGACGCGGTGGCGGCGACCAACAAGGTCGGCGTGCTCCAGGGGCTGGGTGGGACTCTCGGCAGCGCAACCAACTACGGCGGCTGTTGCAGCAACAACTCCGCGCTGATAGCTGGCGTGGCCTACGACTCGCACACGAAGGACATCCGACCGGACGATCCTGATGTGGAGCAGACCAAGGGCAAACAGACCATCACCACCTACTGGCTCGACGTGCTCGAGTTCCAGACCTACAAAGCCAACAACCAGTTCTTCCTTGCCACGAAGTACGGTGGCTTCAAGGTGCCAGATGGCTACGATCCCGACGCGGCGACCACCGGGCCGGCCGAGGAGCTGTGGCATACCAACGGGGAGACCCTGTTCGGAACCGCCAACAAGCGGCCGGACAACTACTTCTACGCGTCTCGTGCCGACGAAATGATCGCCGGGTTGAACAGTGCGTTCGCCAGCATCGCAAGCGACCTGAAGGCGTTCACGACCTCGTTCTCCACCGCGCTGCCGCAGTTGACATCCAGTGGCAATGCCAGTTTCAGCGCCTCTTTCGATGCCGAGAACTGGACGGGGGAGCTCGAAGCCAGTGAACTCTCGTTCTCGGCGACGACTCAGGAGCCCTCGCTCATCTCGCGCTGGAAAGCCAGCGCGAAGCTCGCCGACCAGCTCGACGGTACGGGGTGGAACCTCGATCGGCGCGTGGTCACCTGGGACGGCATAACGGGCAAACCGTTTCGAGCGACTGGCGCGGCCGCGGTGTCTGCCGCCCAACTCGCCCTGCTCGAAACGACTTATGGCGCGGGCACCGACGCTGTGGAATACCTGAACTACCTTCGCGGCGACCGCAGCAACGAAGCGCCTCTGGGCAAGCGCTACCGGCCGAGAACGGGATTGCTCGGCGACATTTCCGGCTCCAAGTCGATTGCCGTGGGCCCGCCCAGCTTCCCCTTCTCGGACGCCACCAACCCGGGCTACAGCAGTTTCAAGTCGACGCATGCCGGTCGCGCCAGGATGGTCTATGTCGGCGCGAACGACGGCATGCTGCATGCCTTCAACGGCACCCTGACCGGCACGGACGCGGGAAAGGAAGTGTTCGCCTACGTGCCCAGCGCCCTGTTCGCCGGCCCGAGTTCGCCGAGCACTCCGGAGACGGATGGCCTGGCCGCGCTGGGCAAGAGCTCCTTCGTGCATCACTTCTACGTCGATGCAACCGCCGAAGTGTTCGACATCGACCTCGGCCGCACGGGCGGACCCACGGCCGGGACGCCGAACTGGCGCTCGGTGCTGATCGGCGGGCTCGGCAAGGGCGGCAAGAGCTACTACGCGCTGGACGTCACCGACCCGGCGTCGATGACGTCCGAGGCGGTCGTGGCGTCAAAGGTGATGTGGGAGTTCCCCAATGCCACGATGCCGGCCGAAGACATCCCGCGCATGGGCTTCAGCTACGGCCAGCCGGTGGTCACCAAGACCGCCAAATGGGGCTGGGTCTTGGTGTTCACGTCCGGCTACAACAACAGCGACGGCAAGGGCTACTTCTTCTTCGTCAACCCGAGCAACGGCGAGTGGCTGGAAACGGTCGCCACCGGCGCCGGCACAGTGGCGGCGCCGGCCGGCATGGCGCATGCGCAATCGCACGTGCGCAACGTCACCGACAACACGGCGGATTCCATCTACGCTGGCGACTTGCTGGGCAACGTGTGGCGGCTCGACGTCCGCCAGGCGTCGGGCGCGTATCAGGCAGCCGTCGGCGCCACCGGCGCACCGCTCGGCAATCCGGCTCGGCTCGCTTCGCTCACCACGTCCGGCAATGTCGTGCAGCCGGTGACCACGCGCCCGCTGGTGGAGATTCATCCGCGCACCAACAAGCGCTATGTGCTCATCGGTACCGGCCGCCTGCTGGCCGACTCCGACATCGCAGATTCCCTGGGGCAAACCTTCTATGCCATCAAGGACGGCACCGCTTCCGCCTTCCACCTCACGGCGCCCGCCGGCGCGACGTTCCCGGTGACGCGCAGCGCTCTGGCGGACAACACTGCCAGTTTGCTCACCGGCTTCACGGCCGACCCGGCCAAGCCCATGGGCTGGTTCGTGGACCTCGGATCCGGCACGGGGGGCATCGGCTGGCGCATGCTGACCGACCCGTCGAGCTTCTTCGGAGTGGTTTCCTTCGTTTCGACGCTGCCCAGCGGCGACGCCTGCGCACCGTCCGGCAACAGCCGTGTCTATGCGGCCGACTACGACAACGGCGAGACCGCGCTGACCGTGACCACCACGACGGGCGGCATCACCGCCGTCGTTCCGATCGCTTATTCGACGGCCATTGCCGGCGTGGTGACGGACCAGAAATTCGTCAGCCTGGACGGCAAGTCCGTGCTGCTCGGAGGGGGAAACACGGGCTCCGTGGGCAAGATCGAAACAAAGGGACTCGGCAATCTCCCGTTGCGCCGGCTGAACTGGCGAGAACTCTCGACGGCGCAATGATTCACTCGTCCTCCCGCACCCGATACCGCCCCACCAACTCCTCCTGCACCCCCGGCGGCACCGCCTCGTAATGGCTGAACGCCAGGGTATATCGCCCCTGCCCGCCGGTCAGCGCATTCAGCCGTGACTGGTAGTTCGCCAACTCCGCCAGCGGCACCAATCCTCGCACCGAGAGCTGCCCCGCCTGCGGCGCACTGCTGCCGCTGACCTGCCCCCGCCGAGAGGCGAGGTCGCCGGTCAGGTCGCCCATGTGGGCCTCGGGCGCGGCGATGTCCACGGCAACCACCGGCTCGAGCACTATGGGCTGCGCGCCCTGCATCGCGGCGACGAAGGCCTTTTTGGCGGCGGTCACGAAGGCGATCTCCTTGCTGTCCACGCTGTGGTGCTTGCCGTCGTGCACCGTCACCCGCACGTCGAGCACCGGGTAGCCGGCGATCACGCCTTCGGCCATGGCTTGGCGCACGCCCTTCTCGACGGCCGGCATGAACTGCGAGGGGATCACGCCGCCCTTGATGGCATCGACGAACTCGAAGCCGCCGCCGCGCGGCAGCGGCTCCACTCTCAGATGAACCTCGCCGAACTGCCCGGCGCCGCCGCTCTGCTTCTTGTGGCGGTGCTGGGCAGCGGCTGGCACGGTCACGGTCTCGCGGTAGGCGATCTTCGGCGGGTGCGTGCTGACCTCGAAGCGGTGTTGTTCGCGCATGCGCATCAGCAACGCGCGCAGGTGCAGTTCGCCCAGCCCCCACACCACCGTCTCGCGCGTCGAGGCGACCTGCTCGATGCGCAGGCACGGGTCTTCGGAGACCAGCTTCTGCAATATCTCCCACAACCGCTGTTCGTCGCCATGGCGCTGCGGCTCGATCGCCAGGCCGTGCACCGGCATGGGAAAGTCCAGCGGCAGGAGGTGGATGTGGGCGTCTTCGGTGGCGTCGTGCAGCACGGCGTCGAAGTGGATTTCCTCGACCTTGGCCACCGCGCACAGCTCGCCCGGCCCGGCGCTGGGCACTTCGACCAGCGTCTTGCCCTGCAGCAGGAACAGGTGGCCGACCTTGAAGGGCTTGCGCGCATCGCCCACGTAGAGCAGGCTGTCTCGCGTGACCGTGCCCTGGTGGATGCGAAAGATGCCGAGCTTGCCGACGTAGGGGTCGACGGTGAGCTTGAACACGTGGGCCAGCACATGCA
>NZ_JACDCU010000349.1 GCF_013817365.1 Methylibium sp.
ACGCAGACACGAGCCCGAGCAGCACAGCGCAGTCGGCCCGCAGGGCCGACCGCCACACCGGCGCGCCGCCGCACAACCGCCCACGGCTTTGCCCACACCGAGCGCCAGCACAGCGGTCCAGCCGAACGTCCGCCACGGGCCGGTTGCAGACTTTCGCCCTTGTCTGCGTTCGCGCCGAGGATCGCCCCGAGCGCGGTGGAGCAACTGATACGAATCAGTGATAGTCCTCTTCGAGTTGGTGGCGCACGGCTGCGATCACCACCTCGCAGACGCCCTCGATCTCGAAGAGTGCGACGTAGCCTGATCTCCCGAAGGGAATGATCAACTCGCGCAGGAAAGGACTCTGCCCGGCCTTGCGACAAGTGAAGGGCGAGGTCTTCAGCGTGGCGATGCCCGCTCCAATGGCCGCCAGGGCATGCTCGGCCAGTTTCAGGTCACCGCCCTCGCGGGCGAGCTCCCTGTCGAGAACGAAGTCGAACAAGCGTTCCAGGTCCGCCTCGGCGTCGAGGGTCAGGCGAACCCGGAAGATCACTTCCGGGCCGTCGGCTTACGAGCGCGCGCCTCTTCCAGTTTGCGCTGCAGTTCGCCGATCACGACATTGGCATCGACGTACTCTCCTGTGCGACGGGCATCGTCCAGTGAGCGCAGGCCCCGCGCAATGAACTCCGCCTGGACGCGTCGGCGCTGCACGCTCGCCCGGACGGAGGCCTCGACGAACTCGGAGAGCGTTTCACCCTCGCCGAGCAGCGACTCGACCTCGGCCCGCAACTCGGGCTCGACGCGCACGGACGGGATGGTGGTGGTCTTCATGCTCAGAATGTAGCGCGTTTGCGCTGCATTGGCGAAATTGTCGCCGCATGGCCAGGAGCGCCTGCGGTGTCCCGCTGGTTCAGCGCAGATCGTCTTCCTTGACCGTGGGCCACCAGCGCTCCAGCCGAGCCGCCGCCCACTCGCGCCCGCCCAGGCCGAAAGCCAGCGCCAGCGCGAGGACCAGGCCGGCGAGCAGGATCAGGTAGGTCTGCACGAGGAAGGCGCCGCCGATGTCGATCTCGTCGAGCGCGATCATGACAACGAAGGTCAGGATCGCGTAGCGGGCGAGCCGGCCCAGGGTATCGGCGTCGCGCACGCCGATGCCGCGGCAATAGGTGACGACCGCGTTGCCGACGAAGCGCGCGAAGTAGGCGCCGAAGGCGAGCACCAGCAGCGCGACGATGACGCGCGGCACGAACAGCATCACGCGCCCGAGCAGCTCGGTCACGTACTGCAGGCCCAGGCCGTTGAACGCGACGATCAGCGCGGCGAGGATGACCACCCAGTACACCAGCGCCCCGAACAGCCGCGTGGTGTCGAACTCCGCGCCGCTGAGCTGCAGGAAGCCGTCCATCCCGGAGCGCTTGGTGACGATGTGGAAGTTGACCGCACGCAGGCCCTTCTCGATCGCGAAGCGCGCCGCCTTGGCGAACAGGAAGCCGGCCAGCAGGATCAGCAGGGCCAGCCCCAGCCGCGGCAGGAAGGCGCCGATCTGGATCAGGAAGGCCCGGGCGGGCTCGAGCATCATGTCGACGTTTTCCATCAGTTCTCCTGTGCGCCGTGGCGCTCGCTGCCGCCCATCAGCGCGGCAATGCCCTGCAGAGGTATGCGCACCCAGTCCGGGCGATTGTCGATTTCGTAGCGCAGCTCGTACAGCGCCTTGTGCAGCTCGAACAGGCCGAGCAGCCCCTGCCCCGGCACCAGCTCGTCGAACAGGCCGGCGCCGGCCGCCCGCTCCTCGTAGGCGCGCAGGAAAGCGGCACGAACCTGCGTTTCCCACTCGCGCGCCAGCGGCAGCAGCGCGTCGCGCTCATCGTCGTTGTGCACGATGTCCTTCAGGGCGCTGGCGCCGGCGTAGCCGAAGGAGCGCAGCATGCCGGCCACGTCGCGCAGCGGCGAATGCTTGGCGCGCCGCTCCTCGAAGCTGCGCCCGGGCTCGCCTTCGAAGTCGATGATGACGACGTCGTTCCTGGCGATCAGCACCTGCGCGAGGTGGTAGTCGCCGTGATAGCGCGTCTTCAGGGCGCGCTGCGGCACGGCGGCCGACTGCGAGATGCGCTGCTCGATCCGCGCGCGCATCGCCAGCACCGCCTGCGCCTCCTCGAGCGCAAGTCCGTCGAGCCGGTCGAGCCCGGCCTGCAGAACGTCGAGCGTGCGGCGCGCCTCGCCGCCGAGCTGTGCCACGTAGGCCTGGACGTCGGCCGCGTCCAGCGGCTCCGGCTCGAAGGCCGGATCTCCCGTGCGCATCGCAAAGGCGAGGTGCAGCTCGGCCGTTCGCCGGCCCAGGGTCTGCATCAGCTCGAGGTAGGCGCCGTGCACGTCGGGCGGCATGGGCTCGACGGTGTCGCGCGCCTGTTCGAAGTGGCGGATCAGGTAATCCTGCGTGTAGTCCCAGCCGTCGCCCTGGTTCGGCACATAGGCCTGCACCATCGCCAGCGTGGTCCTCGCCCCATCGGTCGCACGGTGCTCGACCACGCCGGCCACCGGCACGCAATGCGCAAAGTTGGCCACTTCGGTGAGGTAGCGACCGATCTCGTACTCCGGGTTGACGCCCGTGCGCAGCCGCCGGTAGCCCTTGACGAAGAGCCGCTCGCCGAGCAGGACGAGGGTGTTGCTGCTCTGGGCGCGGGGCCGCCCGACGGGCAGCGAATGCAGGTCCTCGCCTGCCAGTTCGCGGAAGGCTGAGGTCGGTGTGAAGTGGATCCGGCCGCGCGCCGCGGGCAGCTCCTTGCGCGCAGCGATCGCCCGCACCAGCGCATGGCAGAACTGCTCGTCGGCGAATGCGTCGCCGATCACGCCCATGTCGGCCTGCTGCCGCACCCGCGCCACCGCGCCCGTCGCGGCCGACAGGCCCCGCGCGCGCTCTTCCTCCTGCTCTTCCCAGGCCATCGCCAGCGGGGCGAAATACGTGGCGGCTTCGCTCGGCCCCTCGACCTCGAGCAGCGCGAGCAGCCAGCCGTTGGCCGCGTCGTCCTCCCACAGTGCGTGCTCCGCGATGCGCGCGCGCTGCAGCGTCGCGCCCTTGGACGCATACCAGCGCTGCGTCTCGATGTAGCGCGGCAGCGTGTCGGTCTCGAACTGCGCACGCGTCTTCACCGCCATGCCGATGCGCCACGGCACGACCTGCTCGCGGAACAGGCTGTTCCAGCCGTCGAACAGCACCAGCACCGGGCGGTCCTCGGCAGGCAGGAACTCCTCGTGCCAGCTCGGCGCCTCGGCGTCGGTGGCGAGGCGAAACCAGTAGAAGCCGTGGGCCGGCAAGGTCAGCAGATAGGGCAGCTCGCCGATCGGCGGGAAGGCCGCGCGGCCGAGCAGCTCGACCGGCACGCGGCCCTTGAAGCGCCCGAGGTTCAGGGCCACCGGCTGCGCCGAGCGCGCCAGGTTGGCCACGCACAGGATCGCCTCGTCGGCGTACTCGCGCAGGTAGGCGAGCACCTTGCGGTTGCCGGGCGAGAGGAAAACGAGCTGGCCGCGGCCGAAGGCGCGGCTCGTGTTGCGCACGGCGAGCATGCGGCGCATCCAGTGCAGCAGCGACGACGGGTCGCGCAGTTGCGACTCGACGTTGACCGCCTCGAAGCCGTAGATCGGGTCCATGATCGGCGGCAGGTACAGGCGCTGCGGGTCGGCGCGCGAGAAGCCGGCGTTGCGGTCCGGGCTCCACTGCATGGGCGTGCGCACGCCGTTGCGGTCGCCGATGAACACGTTGTCGCCCATGCCGAGCTCGTCGCCGTAGTAGATGATGGGCGAGCCGGGCATCGAGAGCAGCAGGCTGTTCATCAGCTTGATGCGCTCCATGTCGTTGTCCATCAGCGGCGCGAGCCGCCGGCGGATGCCGAGGTTGATGCGCGCACGCGGGTCGGCCGCGTACGTGCTGTACATGTAGTCGCGCTCCTTGCTGGTCACCATCTCGAGCGTCAGCTCGTCGTGGTTGCGCAGGAAGATCGCCCACTGGCAGCCCTCGGGGATGTCGGGGGTCTGCTTCATGATCTCGACGACGGGGAAGCGGTCCTCCTGCGCGATGGCCATGTAGATGCGCGGCATCAGCGGGAAGTGGTAGGCCGCGTGGCACTCGTCGCCTTCGCCGAAATAGTCGCGCACGTCCTCGGGCCACTGGTTGGCCTCGGCGAGCAGGAAGCGGTTCTTGTAGCTCGCGTCGATCGCCGCGCGCAACTGCTTGATGACGGCGTGCGTCTCGGGCAGGTTCTCGTTGTTGGTGCCGTCGCGCTCGATGAGATAGGGAATCGCATCGAGCCGGAAGCCATCGACCCCCATGTCGAGCCAGAAGCGCATGGTGCCGAACATGGCCTCGAGCACCTTGGGGTTGTCGAAGTTGAGGTCGGGCTGGTGGCTGAAGAAGCGGTGCC
>NZ_JACDCU010000047.1 GCF_013817365.1 Methylibium sp.
TTGCTGCCGTTGATCGGCACGGCGCCGGACGCGGTGCGGCGGGTTCGCGATCCGGCGGTTTTCTTCGAAGCGCTGGGCGCGCTGGGGCTGCCGCACCCCGAGACGCAACTCGCCGCGCCGCGCGATGCGAGCGGCTGGTTGTGCAAGCACGCTCGCAGCGCCGGCGGCTGGCACATCCGACCGGCGGACAGCGCGCATGCCATCGAGCCCGAACGCCGGCCGTACTTCCAGCGCGAACAGGCCGGCACGCCGATGTCGGCGCTGATCATCGGCAACGGCCGCCAAGCGCGCTTGATCGGCTGCCATGAGCTCATCGTGCGTGCGCTCGGTGCACGGCCCTGTGTGTACCGCGGCGCGATCGGTCCCTTGCTGTTGTCGACCCAGCGGCTTGCCGCGCTCGACGCGATGCTGCAGACGCTGACACACACCTTCGCTTTGCGCGGCCTGGCGAGCCTGGACTTCATCGACGACGGGCAGCGTTTCTGGCTGCTGGAAATCAACCCGCGCCCCTCGGCCAGCATGAGCCTGCACACGGGCGCGCTGATGCGCGGTCATGTCGAGGCCTGCCTCGACGGCCGCCTGCCGGATGCGACTGCGGCGCACTCCCCCGAACAGGACCGCGACCTTTGCGGCAGCGAGATCGTGTTCGCACGCACGGCGCTGCGCCTGAGCGACGTGCAAGCCGCCGCGCTGGCCGCACGTACCGATTGCCACGATCTGCCTGCCGCCGGCAGCCGCTTCGAAGCGGGCGACCCGGTGTGCAGCGTCAGTGCGTTCGGTGCCAGCGTGGCTGCGGTGCGGGCCGAGCTTGCGGACAAACGCCGGCGACTGCGGGCCGAATTGGCAGTCGGCAACAATCCTGGCGGCAGCGCCGAACTTCTTTCCCCCTCTCCCCCAAGGTGCGAGGGAAATGCAGCCTCGCTTCAGCGCATCACGAAAGTCAGCAATGAGTGACCCGAACCCGAACGCAGCGAACGGCAGCACCCCGCCGTTTGCCAACCATCCCCTCAGCGTCAACGCAAGCGCACAAGCGCTCGTGCAGCGCCTCGTCGATGAGGCACAGCGCCTGGGCATCACCGTGTCGCGCGACGACAGCGGCGTGAGCCTCATCGATGCCGGCATCGAGGCGCCGGGCAGCATCGAAGCCGGTCTGCTGATTGGAGAGACCTGCATGGGCGGCCTCGGCAGCGTGCAGCTTGCAGCGCAAGGCGCAACTGACGCCAGCGCGGGCTGGCCGACCTGGCTGGAAGTGCGCAGCAGCCAGCCGGTGCTCGCCTGCCTGGCCAGCCAGTACGCCGGCTGGAGCCTTGCCGCAAGCAAGGAAGAAGCAGGCGGCAAGAAGTTCTTTTCGCTGGGCTCCGGCCCGGCGCGTGCACTCGCCGGCAAGGAGGCCTTGTTCACCGAGCTCGGCTACCGCGACCCGATGCCGGCCGCGGGACGCAGCGGCGTGCTGGTGCTCGAAGTCGATCGCGTGCCGCCGCCGGTGGTGATCGAAAAGGTGCTGCGGGAATGCGGCCTGACGCCCGAACAGCTGACGCTGATCCTCACGCCAACGAAGAGCCTCGCCGGCACCACGCAAGTGGTGGCGCGCGTGCTCGAGGTGGCGCTGCACAAGGCGCACGAACTGCATTTCGCGCTCGAACACATCGTCGAAGGTGTGGCGAGCGCGCCCTTGCCCCCTCCCGGCCCCGACGCGCTGGACGCCATGGGCCGCACGAACGACGCCATCCTCTACGGCGGCCGCGTGCACCTTATCGTGCGCGGCGGCGACGACGCAGCGCGCCTGCTCGCCAAATCACTGCCCTCGCAGAACTCGCGCGACTACGGCCGAAGCTTCGCCGACATCTTCAAGGCCGCCGAGTTCGATTTCTACAAGATCGACGGCGCCCTGTTCGCACCGGCCGAGGTGTGGGTATCGAGCCTGGAGTCGGGCAAGACCTGGCATGCGGGGCGGCTGAATCTGCAACTGCTGCGCGAGCAGTGGATGGACGAGGCTTGATATGAAGGTCCCAGGAACTGCGCATGATCCGACTGGCGATCTTGCTAATCCTTGTGGCCGTTTGTTGGCAGGGCTACACGAAATATCAGAGTGCTCACGCGCAAGGTGACGTGCAGACGGGCGGATCGACCGGCGCATCGATCGACGGACCAGAACCCGCAGCGTCGCCAACTTTCAAATGCGACGGGCGAACCCATTGCTCACAGATGACATCCTGCGCCGAAGCCACTTTCTTCTTGAAGAGCTGCCCGGGCGTAAAGATGGACGGCAACAACGACGGCGTGCCCTGCGAGCAGCAGTGGTGCAATTGACCGTGCGACTGGCACTCAGGCGGCCGGTGACGAGCCTGCAAGTTTCGGTGTTCGCTGTTTTTCGGCCGCGTGACCTTTGCTGATCGCTGGTTTCTCATGCGCATCGCCCTCTTCACCGACGAAACCGGCTGGCACACCCGTCAGTTGCAACGCGCACTGCGCGCGCGAGGCGCCGAGGGCCGCTGCATCGATCTGGCCGATTGCCGTATCGACACCACGGCCGCCTGGCACGGGCTGGTAATCCCCGGCTACGGTGGTGAACTGCCCGACGCGGCCCTCGTGCGCGGCATCGCCGGCGGCAGCTTCGAGCAGGTGACCAAGCGCCTGGGCGTGCTGCATGCACTGCGCGAACTCGGCGTGCCGGTCTACAACGATGCGCGCGCCATCGAGCGCAGCGTCGACAAGTCGATGACCAGCCTGCTGCTGCACGCCGCAGGTGTTGCGACGCCGCCGACCTGGGCGATGGAGTCGGCCGCGCAGGCGCAGCGCCTGGTTACGCGCGAAAGCTCGGCCGGCCATGCGCTGGTCTTGAAGCCGCTGTTCGGCTCGCAGGGCAAGGGGCTGCAGCTTGTCGGCCATGTGGATGGCGTGCACGTGCCGCTGCCGGCGCTCAGCGGTTACGGTGAACTTGCCTACCTGCAGCGCTTCGTGCCGCCGATGCAGGCGCCCGGCTTCGACTGGCGCGTGCTGGTCGTCGGCGGGCAGGCGCTCACGGCCATGCGGCGAGTCAGCGAACACTGGATCCACAACGTCAAGCAGGGCGCGCGCGTCGAGCCGGCCATGCTCACCGACGAACTCGCCGATCTGGCGCAGCGCGCCGCGGCCGCGCTCGACATGGACTACGCCGGCATCGACGTCCTGCCCTCTCCCGATGGCCCACAGGTGCTCGAAGTCAACGGCGTGGCCGCGTGGCAGGGCCTGCAGCGCGTGACGCGCTTCAACATCGCCGAGACGCTGGTGGCCGATCTTCTGGGGCGCAAGCTGGCGCAGGCTGGCACCCGCCGCCTGGCGTGAGACGACCAGTGTCGAAGCCCGGCGATCCTCTCGAACAGTTGGGCGGCGCCATGGTGAGGACGGCCGCGGGCTCTTGCGGTCGGTCAAGGCACGCTCGATGAGCGCTGACTGTCTGCGCACAAACTTCCTTCGCGCTTGCGCGCTCGACGTCGCGGTGCGCAAGCCCGGCAACGTGAGCGCGGCCTCGCCGGGCCACGGCATGCACGCCGGCCTCTTTCTCGCCAGCGCGCAGGCTGCGCAAGTCGGGCTGTTCGCCGAAGGCGCAAGCGTCGGCGCGCGCATCGAGGCAGCCGTCGCGGCCACGCTGGCGGTCGCCGGCTGCAACACCAACCTCGGCATCGTGCTGTTGTGCGTGCCACTGGCCGTTGCGTTCGAGCAGGCCGGCGCCGCGCCGAGCGAGGCAAGCCTGCGCGCCGCCCTGCGCTCGGTGCTCGCCGCGCTCGACATCGAGGACGCCCGCGCCGCTTACCGCGCCATCGCGGCAGCCCGTCCCGGCGGCCTGGGCCGCGCCGAAGCGCAGGACGTTGCGGCCGAGCCCACGGTGACCCTGCTCGAAGCCATGCGCCTGGCCGCCCCGCGCGACCGCATCGCCTGGCAATACGCGAACGACCATGCCGATTTGTTCGACCCCGGCTTGCGCACGCTCGAGAAGCTTCGCCCGACCGACGGCATACCGGTCGGCGCCCCTGCGGTCCAGGCCCTGTTCCTCGGCTTCCTCGGCCGCTTTCCAGATGCACACATTGTTCGAAAGTTCGGCACGGCGCAGGCACAGGCTGTCACGGCCGAGGCCCTACCCTGGCTGCAACGAGCCGCCCAGGGCGAGTCGCTCGACGCCGATCCGGCATTCGGCGCGTGGGACGAAAGCCTTAAGGCGCGCGGCCTCAACCCCGGCACGAGCGCCGATCTGACGGTGGCCGCACTGTTCCTCGCTGGCACACTCGGCGCCGTTTCGCTGCCTGCTTCTCCTTGATTGCGCTCTTGGCATGGAACGTGTAAGTTCCACCGCTCACTGGCAACGCGACCAGTGTTTTCTTTTCCTGCAGAACTGCATACGGAGACTACGAACATGGCAAAGATCGACCGACTGATGGTGGGCGAATCGCTCGTGGGCGACGGCAACGAAGTTGCCCACATCGACCTCCTGATCGGGCCGCGCGGCAGCGCGGCCGAATCCGCCTTCGCGAACGCGCTGGTGAACAACAAGGACGGCTTCACCTCGCTGCTGGCCGTGGTGGCGCCCAACCTGCTGACCAAGCCCGCGACCGTGATGTTCAACAAGGTCACGATCAAGGGTGCCAAGCAGGCCGTGCAGATGTTCGGCCCGGCGCAGCGCGGCGTGGCCATGGCCGTTGCCGACAGCGTCGAAGACGGCACCATCCCGGCCGACGAAGCCGACAACCTGTTCATCTGCGTCGGCGTGTTCATCCACTGGATGGCCGAAGACGACAAGAAGATCCAGGACTACAACTACCAGGCCGTCAAGGAGTCGATCCAGCGCGCCGTGGCCGGCTCGCCGACCGCCAAGGAAGTGATCGCCAAGAAGGGCAGCGCCTCTCACCCGTTCGCGGCCAAGTAAGACCATTCGGTTTCCCGCGCGCTGCGTCGGAAACCGAAGCGTCGAAAAAAAAGCCGACCGGGCGCCCGGTCGGCTTTTTTGTTTGTTGAAGGGGCCGCGCTATCGGGCAACGGCACTGCCGGCCGGCTCAATCTCCCGCCAGCGCTCGATCGCCACGCCCACCGACTCCACGTCGTCGAACTTCCTCGGCTTGGCGACCACGACCCGCACCCAGTGCGCGCCGAACTCGCCAATCAGGATGTGGGCCACCTCTTCGGCAAAAGGCTCCAGCAGGCTCAGCCTGTGTTCCCCGAGCAGCCGCTGCAGCCGCTCGCGCACGACGCCGTAGTCGATGGTGTCCCGGATGCTGTCGGTGTCGCAGGCGCGGGTGCGTGGCAATCCGGCGGTCAGGTCGATGCGAATGGTTTGCGGCCGGTGCAGTTCGCTGTCGTGGATGCCGATCACGGTCTGGCCGGTAAAGCCCTCGATGAAAATCAGGTCCAGCGGCAAGGCGTCGGGCGCGCGGGATGTGGGCGAAGCGGGCGCCTGAAGAGATGGGCGTTGGGCGATCAAGGGCGTCTCCTGGCAGGTTCTTATTGTGCGTCCCGGCTGCAAGCGGCGGGCCATGCTCAATTTGGAACACTGCGCCACGCTGACCCGGGCTTCCACTGCATTGGCCGTGCTGCTACGGCGTACCAGAATCGACACAAAGCGAATCTCAGCAGAGGACGACATGAACACAGTGTTCCCGGCTCGCTCGACCGGCAAGCGCGACGACGGAGGCAGGCGATGAGCCTCATCGGCCTGCGCGAGGCTGGCGAGCATGCGCACCGCATCCTCGGCGCAGTGCGCGAGGGCTCGCGCGGCGCCAACAGCGACGAGGTGATGGCCAACTCCTGGACGCGCTGCCTGAAGCAGCACCGCCTGCACCCCGACCGGCCGCATTCCCCGGCCGTCGTCGCGGCGGCGGAGTTGGCCGAGCGTCAGGCACGGCTCACCGACGTGATCGACTGCGCACGCTACGAGATGGCCAGCCTGTACCAGCAGCTCGCCGACGCGGAGTCGGCCGTCGTGCTGACCGACACCGACGGTGTGATCCTGCACCTCGTTTCCTCGCCGGCCTTTGCCGAGGCGGTGACGCCGCTGGGCTTTCACGTCGGCGCGGTGTGGAGCGAGGCCGAGGCCGGTACCAACGGCATGGGCACCTGCCTGGTCGCGGCGGCGCCTATCGCCGTGCGCCGAGAGGACCATTTCTTCACCCGCCTCACTTCGCTCACCTGCTCGGCCGTGCCGGTGTTCGACCCGCAGGGCCGCATGACCGCAGTGCTCGACGTCACCAGCCGCTCGGGCCTGCAGCAGCAGCACTCGCTGGTGCTGCTGGGCATGACGGCGCAGATGATCGAGAACCGCCTGCTCGAGCTGCGCCACCCGCAGGCGCACGTGCTGCACTTCCACAGCCGGCCGGAGTTCGTCTACACCTTGCACGAGGGCAGGCTGGCGCTCGACGCCGAGGGAGGCATTCTGGCCGGCAACCGCAGCGCCCTCTTCCAGCTCGGCCTCGGTTCGGTGGCCGAGTTGCGCACACGCTGCCTGAGCGATCTGTTCCAGACCCGCCTGGACGAGATCGTGCAGCGCAGCCTGCGCAGCGCCTTCCATCCGGTGGTGAGCTACGGCGCCCAGGGCGCGAGCCGCTTCTTCGTGGTGGCGCGGCCCTCGGCGTCGGCGGCGCAGGCCGATGCGCTGCCCGGGCCCCTGAATGCCGTACGGGCTCGCACGCCGGCCCCTCGCTCCGAGCCACGCCGGGAAGCCGCGGCATCGGTACCTGCGGCAGCCGCCGACTTCGGCGATCCGCGCCTGTACAGCGAACTGAAGCGGGCTCGCCGCGCCATCGCCCGCGACATCCCGGTGCTGTTGTACGGCGAAACCGGCAGCGGCAAGGAGGTGTTCGCATGCGCGCTGCACGACGCCAGCCCGAAGGCCGGCGGGGCCTTCGTCGCCATCAACTGCGCCAGCCTGCCCGAGAGCCTGATCGAGGCCGAGCTGTTCGGCTACCGTGCCGGCGCCTTCACCGGCGCGCAGCGCAGCGGACGGCGCGGCAAGATCCTCGAGGCCGACCGCGGCACGCTGTTTCTCGACGAGATCGGCGACATGCCGTTGGCCTTGCAGGCGCGGTTGCTGCGCGTGCTCGACGAGCGCAAGGTCACGCCTCTCGGCGCCGAGGAAACGCTCGACGTGCAGTTCCAGCTGATCAGCGCCAGCCACCACGATCTCGTGCGCGCGGTGGCCGAAGGGCGCTTCCGCGAAGACCTGTATTACCGCCTCGCCGGCTTCGAGGTGGCACTTCCGCCGCTGCGCGAACGCAGCGACAAGCGCGCGCTGATCGAGCGCCTGCTGGCGCGCGAGGCGAGCGCAGGCATTCATCTGGGCAACGACAGCGGCGACGCACCGCGCCTCAGCGCCGGCGCCCAGACTCTTCTGGAACAGCACCCCTGGCCAGGCAACGTGCGCCAGTTGCGCCATGCGCTGCGCACCGCCCTGGCCCTTGCGGATGGCGAAGGGATGATCGGCGTCGAACACCTGCCCTCGCTGAGCGAGGCGCCACGCGTTCTCGCCATGCCGTCGACCGTGCGCTCGTCTGCGGCATCCGCAACGACTTCGCCGACGCCGAACGCCGACAATGCAAGCCCGGCGCTGCCGCGGCTGGGTCCCCTCCAGGCCAAGGAGCGGGAGGTGCTGCTGCAACTGCTCGAGCAGCACCGCTGGAACGTAAGCAATGTCGCCAAGGCGCTCGATGTCAGCCGCAACACCCTCTACCGCAAGCTTCACAAGCTGCACATCGCCCTGTCCCATCCGGACGCCCCGAACGGTGCCGCAAAAGCGACCCGTGCCTGAGCGGTGCGCCACTGCGCGCCGTCATCAGGATCGGCAGCGCGAGCGCGCGGGTCTGGCGGAGATTCATTCGGCCGCTGCGGTTGACCGCGCAGTGGCTGCCGACACTGACGACGCCGCACGGTGGGCCGCCGAGCTGGGTGACGATCAGGCCCCGGCCGGCGCCGAGCCGCCGCGCTCGCGTTTCGCCTGGTGCGTGACCGGCTCGGGCCACTACCTCGAGGAATCGCTCGCTCTGGCTGCACGGCTGCCGCGGGTCGACCTGTTTCTCTCGGCCGCCGCCGACGAAGTGCTGCCTTTCTACGGCCTCAAGGTCGAAGCGCTGCGCGAACGCTTTCGCGTCTTCCTCGACAAGAGCGCGAGCGCCGTGCCGGTCGGTCGGCTGTATGCCCAGGCGTACCACACCGTCGTCATCGCGCCGGCCACGAGCAACACGGTCGCCAAGTGCGCGTTCGGCCTCTCGGACACGCTGCCCACCAACATGTTCGCGCAGGCCGGCAAGCTCGGCGTACCTGGTCTCGTGTTCGCCTGCGACACCGAGCCGGTGGTGGTGACCAAGGCGCCGCGCACGCACGACACCGACTGGCTCACCCTGCGGCCACGCATCATCGAGCTGGAGAACGTGGCGCGCCTGCGTGCCATCGACTTCTGCGAGGTGCTGACCACGCCCGACGAACTCGAAGCCGCGCTCGATGCGCGCCTGAAGACGCTGCAACTTGCATGGAACACATCGTCTTCCTGACCGGGCGGCTGGCGCAGCCGTCGCTGGAACGGGTGCTGGCGTCGATCGAGCCGCCGGCCTTCAGCTACGAGGTTCGCGAGATCGGCCTGCAGGTCGCCGGGCTCATGACGACCGACATGGTCAGACGCCGGGTCGCGGCGCCTCTGGAGAGCGCGCCCGAGCGCATCCACCACGCCGCCGTACAAGGAGGCTCGCTGCTGCGCGCCGACCGCCTGCTGCTGCCCGGGCGCTGCCGCGGCGACGTCGATGCGTTGAGCGCGCATTACGGCATTGCCGTGCAGCGCGGGCCCGAGGAGCTCAAGGACCTGCCGCAGTTCTTCAACCGCGAAGCGCGCCCCATCGACCTGAACGAGTACGAGGTGGCGATCTTCGCGGAGATCGTCGATGCGCCGCGTCTGTCCGTGGAGCAGATCGTCGCGCGCGCCCGAGCGCTCGTGCGTGACGGCGCCGACGTGATCGACCTCGGCTGCCTGCCCGCCACGCCGTTCGAGCACCTGGAAGACAGCGTGCGCGCGCTGAAGGGCGAAGGCCTGTCGGTGAGCGTCGACTCGATGCTCACCGAAGAGTTGCTGCGTGGCGGCCGCGCCGGCGCCGACTACCTGCTCAGCCTCAAACTGGAGACACTGTGGGTGGCTGACGAGTGCGAGGCCACGCCCGTGCTCATCGCCAGCGACCAGAGCGACATGGCCTCGCTGTTCGAAGCCATCGAGCAGATGCAGCGGCGCGGCAAGCCCTTCCTCGCCGACCCGATCCTCGATCCGATTCCCTTCGGCTTTACCGCCTCGCTGGTGCGCTACCACGCCCTGCGTCAACGCTTCCCCGAAGCACCGATCATGATGGGCATCGGCAACGTCACCGAGCTGACCGAGGCCGACACCAGCGGCATCAACGCGCTGCTGTTCGGCGTTTGTGCCGAACTCGACGTCGCGGCGGTGCTGACCACGCAGGTGAGCAAGCATGCGCGGCGCGCCGTGAAGGAAGCAGATCTGGCGCGCCGCATCATGCACGCCGCGGCTCGCCACAACACCTTGCCCAAGGGCTTGAGCGGCGGTCTGATGACGACGCACGACAAGCAACCTTTCCCCGACACGCCGCAGGAAATCGCCGCGACCGCTGCGCTCGTACGCGACCCCAACTTCCGCGTGCAGATTTCGCCGGAGGGGCTGCACGTGTACAACCGCGACGGCATGCGGCTCGCGCAGGATGCCTTCGCGCTGTGGCCGCAGCTCGGGCTCGAGAACGACGCGGCACATGCGTTCTACATGGGTGTGGAGTTGGCGCAGGCGGAGATCGCCTTCAAGCTGGGCAAGCGCTACGTGCAGGATCAGCCGCTCGACTGGGGCGTGGCGGCGGAGAAGCGTGGCGAGAACAAGGACGAATGGTGTGCGCCGGGGACCACGCTGCGCAACACCGAGCTTTCAAAGAAGGACAGTAAACCTTGAGCGGCACAAACGACCAGATCTTCGAAACGGTGGTCACCACCGTCGCCCCCGACGGCACGCCGCATGTGGCGCCGATGGGCGTGCGTTACCGCGGCGAGCACGTCATCCTCATGCCCTTCCGTCCCTCGACCACGTTCGACAATATCTCCGCCACCGGTCACGCGGTGCTCAACCTGCTGACAGACACGCGCGTGTTCGCCGCTTGCGTGACGGCCCGCTGGCTGGGCCGGCGCGAGTGGCCGATGCTGCCGGCAGAGCGCATCGGCGGCGTGCGGCTGGCCGCCGCGCTCGGCCACGCGGAGCTCGAGCTGCACGCGCAGAGCGACGACGCGCAGCGCCCGGTGCTGACCATGGCGCGCATTCACGAAGCGCAGCACGCCGGCTTCATCGGCTTCAACCGCGCGCAGGCCGCGGTGATCGAAGGCGCCGTGCTGGTGAGCCGCCTGCACATGCTGAGCACGGAAAAAATCGACGCCGAGCTGGCCTACCTGCGGATTGCCATCGACAAGACCGCCGGGCCCGAGGAACGCGAAGCCTGGGGCTGGCTGCTCGAAGCCATCGAACGGCACCGCAAGGGCGCGGCGCCGGCCAGCGGAAGTAGCGAAGGCAGCGCGGACAGCGCAGGCGGCACGGATAGCACCAGCAGCTCAGGCGGCGCAGCATGAAGCTGCTCGTGAGCGTGCGCAGCGTGGACGAGGCGCTGCTGGCGGCGAAAGCCGGCGCGGACTTCATCGACTGCAAGGAACCGCACGCCGGCGCGCTGGGCGCCCTGCCGCTCGAAATCTTGCGCACGGTGGTCGCAGCGATGCACGAGCGTTATCCGGGTCGGCCGATCAGCGCGACGGTGGGCGATTTCGCGGCCGATGCGCGGGATCCCGTGCTCGAGCGCGTGGCCGCCACGGCCGCTTGCGGCGTGGATTATGTGAAGGTCGGCGTGCTTCCCGGCGCACGGCTCTTGCTCGATGCGCTGGCGCAATCCGGCGCGACGGTGGTGCCCGTGTTCATCGCTGATACGGGCCTCAACGAAGCCCTGCTCGCGCGCGCCTGCGAGCACGACTTCCCGGCGCTGATGCTCGACACCGCAGACAAGGCGCGGGGCAGCCTGTTCGACGTGCTGGACGAGGCAGCCCTCCAGCGCTTCGTACTGCGCGTGCGCGCGGCCGGCAAGCAGAGCGGCTTGGCCGGCGCGCTGCGCCGTCAACACCTGCCGCACTTGGCAGCGCTGGCGCCCGATTTCGCCGGCTTTCGCAGCGCGGTTTGCGATGGTGCGCGCACGGAAGCGCTCAGCGTGCCGCGCCTGCGCGAACTGCGCGCGGCCCTGGGTGCGAGTCAGGCCGACGTGCCGCTAGACCAAACGCGCAGCATCTCGTTGTAGACGCAGGCGCCCATGATGGTCAGGCGGACTTGCTCACCCGCACCTTGCAGCCAGCCCAGGGCGATGTAGTCGGCCAGTTCCCCGGCATCGAGCTGCGCCGAGCGGCCGGTTTCGATGCGGTCGACCGCGTCGCGGAAGTGCACATTGAGCCGCTCACCCCGGCTGAGCGGCAGGCCACGATCGAGCTTCGCAACGGGATTGGGCATGGTGTCCTCCTGTTGAGCAATATAGCGAAGGTGGTGTGACAGCTCGACCCTTTTCAACCTTTGGAAACTACGTGAAAACCATGTGCTGCACCGCGCAAACCGCGGCGATCGCCCGACTGCCCATCCCGCCGCCGCCGTTCTTTTGCGGCGGAGCTCAGCGGCCGAGCTGCTTCAGGCGCGCCGGCTCCACGATCTCGATCCAGTAGCCGTCCGTATCCTTGATGAAGGCGACGTCCTTCATCTTTCCTTGCTCCGGGCGTTTGACGTAGGGCACGCCGTTCTCGTCGAACCAGCGCATGGCGGCGTCGAGGTCGGGCACCGAAAAGCAAATGTGGCCGAAGCCCTGAGGCTGCGCATTGCCGTCGTGGTAGTGGAAGTCGGCTTGGTCCTCGGTGCCCCAGTTGTGCGTGAGTTCGAGCACGCCGCGCTGCGCAAAGGTCCACGCGGTGCGCTCGCCGGCGTCCTCCGGCGGCGCTGCCTCGCCTTCGGCCGGCCGGGCCAGGAAGTAGAGCGAGAACTTCATCTCTGGAAAGTCGAGTTTGCGCAGCACACGCAGGCCGAACACGCGCGTGTAGAAGTCGAGAGCGACCGTCGGGTCCTTCACGCGCAGCATCGTGTGGTTGAGCGTGAAGCCGGCAGACGCCGCGGGCGGCTGCTCGCAGACGCCGGGGTGGGATTCGGTGGTGAAGCTCATGGCAGGACTCCAGAAAAATGAGAAGGTGCTCGGCTCGACTCTATTAGCTCGACGTGGATTCGCTGAGCGCGCGAACGCAAATGGGAGCGAACTGCGCCGCCGGCTCGGGCCGAGGCAAGGTACACCGCCGCTGCATCAGATCGTTGCGCGCGAAGAGCTCGGCCACCCAGTCCACGAACACGCGCACCTTGGTGCTCAGGTGACGGTTTGGGGGATACACCACGTGAAGGGGCAGTGGATCGACGCACCAGTCGGCCAGCACCGGTTCGAGCTCGCCGCGGTCGATGCAGATCTCCAGCATGAACGACGGTGCCTGCAGCACGCCCAGACCAGCGATCGCAGCCGCCACGTAGGCATTGGAGTCGTTGACGGAAACGATGTGGCGACCCTGAATCTCGATGCGCTCGCCGTTCTTCGTGAAGTCGAAGGGGAAGATGCGGCCGGTGTGCGAGGAGAAATAGTTCACCACCGTGTGCCCGCTCTCCAGATCGCGCGGATGGCGCGGCACGCCGTGGCGCTTCAGGTATCCCGGCGAAGCGGCGGCGATGAAATGTAGCTCCGCGATCCGCCGCGCCACCAGCGACTGATCGGTCAGGACGCCGCCGCGCAGCACGCAATCCACGTTCTCGCCGATGAGGTCGACCGGCCGGTCCGTGACGCCGAGGTCGATCTGGATGTCGGGGTACAGCGCATGAAACTCGGGCAGGGCCGGCACGAGCACCAGCCGCCCGAGCGAGGCGCTGATGTCCACACGCAAGCGGCCGCGCGGGTTGGCCTTGGCCTGTGACATCCCCGCTTCCAGCTCTTCCACCTCGCCCAGCAGGCGCAGCGCACGCTCGTAGTAGGCGGCGCCGTCGGGCGTGACCGTCACGCGCCGCGTCGTTCGGTTGAGGAGCTTGGTTCGCAGATGGCTTTCGAGCGACTGGATCAGCCGCGTGACCGTGGGCTTGGGTAGCGTCATCGAATCGGCGGCATTGGTGAAGTTGCCGGCCTCGACGACCCGCACGAAGGCCTGCATTGCCGCGAACTTGTCCATCGGTTCCTTCCACTGGCGCTGTAGCGCGCTGATTTTGCGGTTGGTGACCGCCTGAGTGCACCGATTGTTGCGCTGGCGAAATAAAGCATGAGCGAAAGGGCTATTTATTAAGCCCAGGAGGCGATTTATCTTCTGCTGCATCGCAACACGACAAGCCGCCCTCGGGTGGCACTCGGATGTTCCCCGCCCCGTTCAGCCGATCCACCGCACCGATCGACGATCAGATTCCGCTCGATTCGGCCCGCTCGCTCCAAGCGCGCATCTACGGTCAACGCAGCCGCGCGGCCGCGCCCCCGGGGGCGGCGTCGGGACGGCCGCTCGCGTCGCCGCTGGTGCTGCATTTCCATGCCGGCGCCTTCGTCAGCGGCGGGCTGGACAGCGGCGGGCTCGTCGCTGGCCTGCTCGCCGAGGCCGGCGCGGTGGTCGTTTCGATCGACTATCCGCTCGCGCCAGCACAGCCGTTTCCGGCGGCCGTCGAAGCCGGCCATGCCGCGCTCGAATGGGCGCATCGCCAGCGCAGCCGGCTGGCCGGCCCGGCCGCAAACCTGTGGGTGGCCGGCGAAGAAGCGGGCGGCAATCTCGCGGCCGCCGTCGCGGCGATGGCGCGCGACCAGCAACGGCCGCCGCTCGCCGGGCAGATCCTGCTCTCACCCATGCTCGACACCTGCGTGGCGACGGCCTCGCTGCGCAAGGCGCAAGCCGGCCCGGTCGGTTGCCGCTGGGCCGACGGCTGGCACGACTACCTTGCCGGCCCCGACGACGCCATCCACCCTTACGCGGCGCCCGGCCGCGCGCTGCGGTTGGCCGGCCTGCCGCGGACCTTGCTGATCACCTCGGAAGACGACCCGATGCGCGACGAGACGCACGCGTACGCCGAGCGCCTGCGCAAGGCGGGTGTGGCCGTCGAGCAGACGCTGCTGCCTGCGCCCACCGGCTGGCCTTGCGCCTTCATGCAAACGCCGCGGGCCGAGCCGGCCTGGGCGGCGCCGCTGCGCGAGACGCTGCGTCGCCTTCTTTCAGCGGATCAGGCAAGAAGCCGCGGCGATCCGCCTACCGCGGCGTGACCCGCAATTCCCAGACTGCCTCGCGTGCGTTCCGCCGCCCATGCATTGCTTTTCGATCCACTCCTTCAACAACTCGAACTCAGGAAATCTCCATGACACGCTCCCTTCGCAAAGCCACCCGTAAGCAGCTTGCAGCCGCCGGCATTGCCTTGACGGCGCTGACCGCGATCGCCGCCGTCGGCGCCGCCTTCTTCGGCACGCAGATCAGCAGCGCCGAAGCGCCGGCCGAAGCGCCGGCCGCCACGCCGGTCTCGGTGGCCACCGTCGTGCGCAGCGACGTCTCCGCCTGGGACGAGTTCTCGGGACGGCTCGAAGCGGTGGAACGCGTCGATGTGCGCTCGCGCGTGGCCGGTGCGGTGCGCTCGGTGCACTTCCGGGAAGGCGCGCTCGTGAAGCGGGGCGGGCTGCTGATC
>NZ_JACDCU010000350.1 GCF_013817365.1 Methylibium sp.
TCTGGCGCAATCAGGACGGCCGGGTGACCGGCTGGCTGAAGCGGCGCATCGCCACGCTGCTGCAGCACGACCTCAGTCTCTTCGCCTACCACCTTCCGCTTGACGCGCATCCTGAGCACGGCAACAACGCTCAGCTCGGCGCCAAGCTCAAGTTTGCGACTGAAGGCCGCTTCGGCGAGCAGCAGCTCGGCTTCGTCGGCCGCCCGCCGCAGCCGCTCACCGGCGCAGCGCTCTCGGCGCTGATCCAGTTCCGCCTCGGGCGTGCGCCCGTGGTGGTGGAGGGCGACGCCCGCCCGATCCGCCGCGTGGCCTGGTGCACGGGCGGCGCACAGGGCTATTTCGAGGCGGCTATCGCGGCGGGCGCAGATGCCTTCCTGACCGGCGAGATCTCCGAGCCGCAAGCCCACATCGCGCGCGAGACGGGCGTGGCTTTCTACGCCTGCGGCCACCACGCGACCGAACGCTACGGCGCAAAGGCGCTCGGCGCCCATCTGGCGCAGCTGTTCGATCTCGAGCACGAGTTCATCGACATCGACAATCCGGCATGAACGCACGCCCGAGCCTTCGACCCGCTGACTCTGTTCCCTTCGGCGATCGGCGCGAAGCGTGCGGGTGGGCGCCATGACCGCCACTCCTTTGGCGCTCACGATGGGCGATGCCTGCGGGATCGGGCCGGAGATCGCCGCGATGGCGCTGGCGCGCGGCGCGTTGCCCGGCGGTTTCGTGATGGGCGACATCGCGGTGTTGCGGCGGGCCGCTGCGGTGGTCGCCGTTGCGCAGGGGGTGAGTCTTCCCGTCATCGCCATCGAGTGCCCCGCCGATGCGCTGAGCTTGCCGCCGCGCTGCGTGCTGGTGTTACCGCTCGCAGGCCTGCCGCGAGGCCTGGCGCAACTGCCCTACGGGCGCGTCGACGCGCGGGCCGGTGCGGCGGCAGCGGCCTGCATCCGCGCCGCGGTTGCGCTCGCTCGCCGCGGTGAGGTCGCGGCGATCGTCACCGCGCCGATCCACAAGGAAGCGCTGGCCGCGGCGGGCGAGCTTTACCCCGGGCATACCGAGCTTTTGCAGGCCGAAGCCGCGGGCGGAGGGCCGGCTTGCCCGGTGCGCATGATGCTGGCCAACGAAGAGTTGAAAACGGTGCTGGTCAGCATCCACGTTTCGCTGCGCCGGGCGATCGAGGCGGTCACCGTCGAGGCGGTGCTCGAAACCCTGCGCATCGCCCATGCGAGCGCGGCGCGCTGGGGTCAACCACGGCCGCGTATCGCCGTGGCCGGGCTCAATCCTCATGCCGGCGAAGGCGGGTTGTTCGGCGACGAGGAGCAGCGCTTCATTGCGCCGGCCATCGAGGCGGCGCGCCGAGAAGGCATCGACGCGCGCGGCCCGTTCGCGCCCGACACGGTCTTCATGCGCGCCCGCAACACGTCCGAGCATCCGGGCGAATTCGATCTCGTCGTCGCGATGTACCACGACCAAGGCTTGATTCCCGTCAAGTACCTGGGCGTCGAGCGTGGCGTCAACGTGACCCTGGGACTGCCCTTCGTGCGCACCAGCCCGGACCACGGGACCGCATTCGATCTGGCCGGCACCGGACGTGCCGACCCGTCCAGCATGATCGCGGCCGGGGAAATGGCTCGCCGCTTGAGCGAATGAGGACTCCCTCGTGGCGAGGATGTGGCCGCCGTGGCGATGGCCAAGGCACCCGAGATCCGGAGCGCGGCCGCGCAGCCGTTGCCTCTGAAGCCGTTACTGGCGGCTGCCCAGCCCGCCGTGCCGGCTGCCGAGCGAGCCGAGCCGGCTCGCGGCCGTGAGCTGGGCGAGCTGCTTGCGCGCACGGGCGGTGGCGCGCTCGATCAGCTCGGCCTGCTCGAAACTGCGGAAGCGCTCGGTTTCGCACATTCGCGTCAGCATGCGTGCGGTCGTCGACAGCGTTTTCTCGTGCGCCTTGCCGTGGGTGAACACGAAAAACGCCCGCTGCGGGCTGACCCAGCTCAGCCGCACCCGCTGCCAGCGGCCCTCGAGCAGCATGCGGTAGGCGATGCCTGTCTGCACGTGGTGAATGAGTTGCGGCCCGTGTGTCGGTGGCGCCCCTTCGGCGCGTTGCTCATCCTGGGCCTCGGCCTCGAGCTCGATATCGACCGCGCTGCTGCCGGTGGACGGGTTGGCATCGCTCTCGCCGAGGTCGATGTCGACTTCGCCGTTCCAGTCGACCGCACTTTCCTCGATCAAGCCGGTTTGTTCGACCTCCTGGGCCGAGAACTGCAGCGGCGCGGCGTGCTGCTCGGCTGCAGGCAGCGGCGTCGGCGCGCTCGACCCCAGATCCTGCTCCGTGGGAATCACCACCTTGGCCATCTGCTCGAGCTTGAACTTGAGCTGGCGTTGCTCGAAGTCGGTCAGCGGCGGCGCTTTCAGCGAATTGGCGTGGGCCGGAAGCAGTCGGGCGAAGAACTCCTTGCGCGCCGGCTCGGGCCAGCGGATCAGCGTCAGGCCGTCGTTCAGATCCTTCATCAACTGCGGCAACTTGAGCAAGAAGCCCTTGCGCAACTGCGGCTCGCCCTTGGGCTGAATGCTGAGCACCAGCTCCTGCGCGGCGCCGTTCATGCGCTGCACCAGCTCCTTCGTGCCGGTGGCGCTGGACACCTGAACCTGCACCTGACTCCACACCTGCGACAGGAAATCGCGCAGGTAATCGGGCAGTTCCAGCGGCTCGAGATGGCTGCGCAGCTGGAGCATGTAGCGTTGCTGGATGCGCAGCTGGGTCTCCCGGCCGTCGAGCAGGGCAGCGGCCTGCGCATGCGAGCCGACGTCTCGGCGGCTTTGCTCCTGAATCAATGACTCGAGGGTCTGCAGCTTGGATTCATACAGGTCCATCTGGTCGAAGTCGCCTTCGACGATCTCCTGTACCAGCGAGCGCACGCGCTCGATGAAATCGCGGCCCGGGCCCTGGTCCAGGTCTTCGTAGGCCGCGGCCAGCGAAGCGATGCGGTTGACGAAACGGCGCACCGGATGGCGGCGCGAACTGAAGAAGCCCATGTCCTTCAGCGCAGCGCGCAGCACGGGCATCTGCAGCCGTGCGATCTGGCGCGCCAGCTGCGGCGGCACCTTGCTGTCGGACAGCAAGTGATCGAACATGGCGCTGACCACGTCGATCACCATGTGGTCGAGCGCGCCGCCCGACGCGCGCACCAGCTCTTCGCGGTGCTGACGGATCAGGTTGACGTGCATCAACCCGCTGATTGCACCGGCGTGGCTTGCGGCGCCGCTGGCACCGCCTGACACGCTGTGCACACCGGCCGCATCGGGCATACCGGAGGCGCCGGGGTCGCTTGCACCCGTCGGCGCGCCGGACAGGGGAAAAGCGGAGTCCGGCGCACCGCCACTTGCAAAGGCCAGCCGGCGCAGCATCTCCAGCATCTGCGCGTCGCTGCCGTGCCGTTGGGGCACGTCCCCGTCCACGGCGCCGTCCTCTTGCCGCCCTCGAGAAGGGCCCGGTGCAACGCCCGAGCCTGACTGCTGCGAGCGCACCGACCGCGCGTCGCCCCGAAGCTCGCGGTTGTCCGAGCCCTGCGCCGGGCCGGGGTCGGTGCCCCGGCTCGAATGGCCGGCGGAGTCGCGCGGCGGCAGGTCATAGCCCGGTCCCTGCATGGCGCGCATCTCCAGGCCCGTGGTGCGCACGCCTTGCTCGCGCAGATCGGCCACGATGGCTGCATAACAGGCGCGCATGGCCGGCGCCAGCACCCGGCCGAACTCGCGCGCGAGAATCTTTCGCGGGCTGGCTTCGGTGCTGACAGTCTGTATTGCCGTCAGCAAGGCGCGAGCGACCACCTCGGTGCGCAGGGGGTTGTGCTCAGGCGCACGCCGGCCGCTCTGCAGCAAGGCACCGACATAACCGTCGAGCTCGCGCAGCTCCCATTCGCATTCGTGCGCCAGCTCCATGCTGAGACGGTCGGTGTTGACGCGCGCATCGACCTCGGCGTCGCCGACGAGGCTCAGCGCCTCCCAGTTGGTGGTGGCCGGCATGGTGCGGCGCGCGTCGCTGTGCTGCGCGGCATCATCCGACATTCGCTCGCGCAGGGCGGCGGCGAAATCGTGGTTGAAAGCCGGCAGGCATCGTTGCAGGTCGCCTTGCAAGAGAGTGATGTCTTGCCGCGAACTGCCGAAGGGTGGGGCGGCGAGCGCCAATGTCTCGGCCAGCCGCTCGGCAGCCGCACTCACCACCCCTTCGATGCGCAGGGCGGCGGCTTGCAGGGCGGACTGGGCGAACGTTTGCGTCACGGTGGGCACCGCATCGGGTCGGGTGCGAGCGAAAGCCCGTGCCCGGCTCGGCAGCTCATCTCCTCAAGGCGTCGCGGATCTCTCTCAGCAGCACGATGTCCTCGGG
>NZ_JACDCU010000351.1 GCF_013817365.1 Methylibium sp.
CTCTCGGTCCTCGCGCTGACTCGCCGCTGCAGTTCCATGACTTCGGTTTCGGTCAAGTTCATCGCACCCTCCGCAGGCGCAATGATACTTCCTATTTGAACGTTACAGTTCACTAGCTGGCTGGGCGGCGAAAGCGCCGCGGCTGAGACGCCGACGCTCGCCGTCATGTCATTCCTGGTCGGCACGGCCGCATCGAACCCCGCCGAGGCCGAGCGGTTGACCGCTTTTGCTCGCGAGTTGTGCCGCACGTTGCCCGCCCTGCAGAACGAGGGCGACCCGAAGTGGCGCACGGTGCAGCCCGGCTTGCAATTCGAAGTCGGCTGGCCTTACTCGATCGCGGCTGCCGCGGGACTCGATACCTGTTCCGACCCCGGCCGCAGCGAGCGGTCGACCCCTGCGGCCCGCATGGGCCATCCGTTCCCCACCCCTCAAAGGGGACCTGCATGAAAACCCGAGTCGCTACACCGTTGATGCTTGTGTTGAGCGCCACCCTGCTGGCGCCCGTAGCCGCCCAGACTCCCGCCGGCGCGGGGATCGAGCCGGTGACCGTGCGCGCCGTCGCCAATTTCGGCTTCGACCAGACCACGCTGCGCTCGGCCGACGGCGAAGACATCCTCGCGGAAGTTCACGCGATGAAGGATGTGAACTGGCAAAGCGTGACCGCCACCGGCCACACCGACAACATCGGCCCGGAGGAATACAACGAAGGCCTGTCGGAACGGCGCGCCCAGGTGATCAAAGACTATCTGGTTGACCAGGGCGTCAAAACGGCCATCATCAAAACCGAGGCCAGGGCTGCCTCGGTGCCTGTGGCCGAGAACGACACCGCCGCCGGACGCGCGCAAAACCGGCGCACCGAGATCGAATTCAAAGGTGTGAGGCCGGTGACTCGATAAGAGGCTCTGAGCGGCGTTGAACCGTCCTTTGGCGCCGATCAGCGCGTCAGGGTCGGCTCAGCGGCGTAAACAGCGCATCGGCCGGCGCTACGGCCGCCTTGCGGCTTTGCTTGTCGAACAGGCACAGTTCGCGGGCGCGCCGGCCTTCCATGTGCGCGGCAGCATGGTGACCCATGAGCAGGAGTGCGGTCGTGCGGGTGTGGTCGTCGAACTCGATCGGCTGTCCTGCCGCGCGAGCGCCCTGCAGTGCACTGGCGGCAATGCAGGCGGCAGTCACCTCCTGCTCGTGAGCTGCCCAGGCTTCGGGCGTGGCGGCAAGCGCACGCAGCGCACAGGTGAAAGTGCCAGCCAGCGCGAGGCCGATGAAGGCGAACGCGCTGCGTTGCCGGTGCGAAATCAGTGCGGTCAGCATGGCGAAGTGTCCTGTTTCATTGCCTGTCTCATCAGCGACCCAACGGCCGATCACTCCGGCCATACCCAGCAAAACGGCGCCGCGAGACAAGCGCCCGAGCGGGCATCAACCGGCTTTGCGGCCACGAGTCACAGCCCACGCACCATCTCCACATGCGGTATGCCGGCTTCGTCGAACTGCGGCCCACGCGCAACGAAACCGCAACGCGCGTAGAAGGAAGCAGCCGAGGTTTGCGCATGCAGCAGCACCTCGCATTCACCGCGTTCGCGCGCCGCCTGCATCAGCGCCTGGAGCACGAGCAGGCCGGCGCCTGCGCCGCGCAGCGGCTGGCGCACCGCCATGCGGCCGATCCGGCCCACGCCGGGCACGTGCTCGAGCAGCCGGCCGGTGGCCAGCGCCGCGCCGATGCGGTTATAGGCCACGGCGTGCACGCAGGCACCGTCGGCCTCGTCCCATTCCAGCTCGGCGGGGATGTGCTGCTCCTGCACGAAGACCTCGGTGCGAATCGCCCGCGCATCGGCGCCGAGTTCGTCCCAGTTGCCCGTGCGAACCGAGAGCATCGGCGCGCCGTCCTCGAAGGCTTGCAGCACCTCGCGCAGCGGCTGCGGCAGCGGCTTGGTCTTCTGCGTGGCCGGGTCGGCGAATACATAGACCAGCTCGCCGGCAGCAAGCAGCTCGTCCTGACGGAACACGGCGCCGGCCAGCAGCAGGGAGGTGGTGCCGACGCGCGCGCAGCGGATGCCGATGTCGAGCACATCGTCGTACCGCGCCGAGGCGAGGTAGTCGAGCGTCGCCTTGCGCACGTAGAGATCGCCGCCGAAGGTTCGCATCGACTCGGTGTAGGGCAGCGCCATCGCACGCCAGTAGTCGGCCACGGCGGTGTCGAAGTACATCAGGTAGTGGCCGTTGAAGACGATGCCCTGCATGTCGACCTCGGCCCAGCGAACTCGCAGCCGATGCAGGCTGCGGAAGGCGCGGCGCTCGGGGCGCGTCACAGCCGTTGCTGGCGTGGCGTCGTGGTTCATGTCGCGAACGCTTCCTGAAGTGCGCGGCCGGCAGCGGCATGCGCAAGCCGGGCCTCGGGCACGGAGCGGCCCATCTTGATGAAGTCGTGGACCACGCCGCGCCAGAGCTCCAACTGCACCGGCACGCCGGCGGCGCGCAGCACGTCGCCGTAGGCCAGGCCCTCGTCGACCAGCGGGTCGCATTCGGCCAGGCCGATCCAGGCCGGCGCCGTGCCGTGGTGATCGGCGGCGAGCAGCGGCGCGAAGCGCCAGTCGTCGCGCTGGGCCGGATCGATGTAGTGCTCGAAGAACCACTCGATCAGCGGATGGTCGAGCAGCACTCCGCTGGCGTAGCGCCGGTGGGAGTCGCTGTTCGTCTGCGCGGCGGTGCCGGGATTGAACAGCAGCTGCAGCGCCAGCGGTAACCCGGCGTCACGGGCGAGCAGCGCGCACACCGCAGCCAGGGTGCCGCCGGCGCTGTCGCCGCCGACGGCCAGGCGCCGGGCGTCGAGCCCGAGTGCCGCAGCGCCCTCCTCCGCCAGCCACTGCAGGGCATCCCAGGCGTCGTTGACCGCCACGGGAAAGCGATGCTCCGGCGCGCGGCGGTAGTCGAGCGCGAGCACTGCCGCACCGCTTTGCAGTGCGAGCTGGCGGCACAGGCTGTCGTGCGTTTCGAGGTTGCCGATCGTGAAGCCGCCACCGTGCAGGTAGAGCAGCACCGGCAGGCGCCCGGGCGAGTTTGCGTACAGCCGCGCCCGCAGCGAGGCGCCGTCGCGGGCCGGCACTTGCAGGTCTTCGATCCTCGCCAGCGGCGCGCGCGGCAGGTCCATGATCTCGGCGCCGATCTCGTAGGCCAGGCGTGCCTCTTCGACTGCCAGTGTGTGCAGCGGCGGGCGGCCGGCACGGTGGATGCGCTGCAGCACACTGCGCGTGGCGGGGGTCAGTGCATCGGGGTTCATGAAGGCGGTGCAGAGTCGCGCCCGCGCGGCGGCGCGAGGGCTTGCGGGCCACGAGCATACTGGCTCGGTCGCCGCCCGATCCCTGTGCGGTGGTCTGCGCGGTGAGCCTCTTTCGGCCCCCTCTACCCAGCCCCGTTTCATCATGGCCAGCATCTTCTACATCACGCAAGTCCAGTTCGACTTCGGCGCCGTGCGCCAGCTCGGCGCCGAGTGCGCGCGCGTGGGCATCACCCGGCCGCTCGTCATCACCGATGCCGGCGTGCGCGCCGCCGGCGTGCTGCAAAAAGCGCTGGACGCCCTGAAGGATCTGCCGGTCGCTGTGTTCGACGGCACGCCCTCCAACCCGACCGAAGCCGCGGTGCGCGCCGCGCGCGAAGCCTGGAAGGCGCACGGCGCCGACGGGCTGATCGCCGTGGGCGGCGGCTCGAGCATCGACCTGGCCAAAGGGCTGGCCATCCTCGCCACGCACCCGGGCGAGTTGAAGACCTACGCCACCATCGAAGGCGGCTCGTCGAAGATCACCGCCGCCGTGGCGCCGCTGATCGCGGTGCCGACCACCGCCGGCACCGGCAGCGAAGTGGCGCGCGGCGCCATCGTCATCGTCGATGACCACCGCAAGCTCGGTTTCCATTCTTGGCATCTGGTGCCGAAGGTGGCGATCTGCGACCCCGAGCTCACGCTCGGCCTGCCGGCCGGCCTGACGGCGCTGGACGCAATCGCGCACTGCATGGAAACCTTCCTGTCGGCGGCCTTCAACCCGCCCGCCGACGGCATCGCGCTCGACGGCCTGGAGCGCGCCTGGGCGCACATCGAACGCGCCACGCGCCACAGTGGCGACCGCGAGGCGCGCAAGCACATGATGAGTGCTTCGATGCAGGGCGCCATGGCCTTCCAGAAAGGCCTCGGCTGCGTGCATTCGCTCAGCCATGCGCTCGGCGGCGTGAACCCGCGGCTGCACCACGGCACGCTCAATGCGATGTTCCTGCCGGCCGTCGTGCGCTTCAACGCCGAGGCCGAGAGCGTCAAGGCCGAGCGCCGCCTCGAGCGCATGGCGCATGCCATGGGACTGGCGGCGGCGGGCGACATTCCCGAAGCGAT
>NZ_JACDCU010000352.1 GCF_013817365.1 Methylibium sp.
CCCCGGGCCCCACGTCGATGACCCAGTCGCTCTGCGCCACCATGTGCAATTCGTGCTCCGCCACCACCACGGTGTTGCCCGCATCGACCAGCCCCTGCAATTGCGCCAGCAGCTTGTCCACATCGGCCGGGTGCAGGCCGGTGGTGGGTTCGTCCAGCACGTAGAGCGTGGCGCCGCGTTGCGGGCGCTGCAGTTCGGTGGCGAGCTTGATGCGCTGGGCTTCGCCGCCCGAGAGTTCGGTGGCCGGCTGGCCGAGCCGCAGGTAGCCCAGGCCGATGTCCTTCAGCAGCGACAGCGGCTTGCTCACCGCGCTCTCGCCGGCGAAGAACTCCACCGCCTCCTCGACCGTCATGTGCAGCACTTCGGCGATGTTTCTCTCGCGCCAGGTCACCTCAAGGGTCTGCTCGTTGTAGCGCGCGCCGTGGCAGCTAGGGCACGGCGCATACACGCTCGGCATGAACAACAGCTCCACGCTGACGAAGCCTTCGCCTTCGCAGGTCTCGCAGCGACCCTTGGCCACGTTGAACGAGAAGCGCCCGGCATCGAAGCGCCGCGCGCGCGCTGCCTGGGTGGCGGCGAAGAGCTTGCGCACGGCATCGAAGAGGCCGGTGTAGGTGGCGAGATTGGAGCGCGGCGTGCGGCCGATGGGTTTCTGGTCCACGCGCACGAGCCGGCGTACGTGCTCCATGCCGGCGTGGATGCGCCCGCCGGTCTCTGCCGACACCCTCGGCGCGAGTTCGTCACCCTCCTCTTCCTCGGGCGGCGGCGGCTCGTGCCCCAGGTGCTCGAGCACCAGTTCCACCAGCGCCTGGCTCACCAGGCTCGACTTGCCCGAACCCGACACGCCCGTCACCGCCGTGAAGGTGCCGAGCGGGAAGCGGACGTCCAGCCCCTTCAGGTTGTTGCGCGTCACGCCCCGCAGCTCAAGCCACCCCGACGCGGTGCGCGGCCTGCGCGGTGGCGTTGTGCCGTCGGCGAACAGGTAGCGCGCCGTGTGCGAGGCCTTCACCGCCTTCAGGCCGGCCGGCGGCCCGCTGTAGAGAATGCGGCCGCCTCGCTCGCCGGCATCGGGGCCCACATCGACCAGCCAGTCGGCGCGGCGCATCACCTCGAGATCGTGCTCCACCACGAAGATGGAATTGCCGGCGCGCTTGAGCTGCTGCAGCGCGAGAAGCAGGGCCTCGTTGTCCGCCGGGTGCAGCCCGGCCGAGGGCTCGTCGAGCACGTACACCACACCGAACAGGCTGGAGCGGATCTGCGTGGCCAGACGCACGCGCTGCAGTTCGCCGGGAGACAGGGTCGGCGTGCCGCGGCCGAGCGCCAGGTAGCCCAGGCCGAGCTGCTGCAGGCTCTCGATGCGCTCCACCAGATCGTGCGCGATGCGCTGGGCCGCGATGCGCTTTTCCACTGAGAGGTTGGGGGTGCGGCGCACGTCCTTTGTCGCTGCATGGGCCGAGCCACCCGCGGCCACGCGCAGTGCGGTGTCCTTGGCCGCCGCCGCACGGCTGAGCACCGAGCGGTCACCCGCATCATCGAAGCGGCCCTGCGCCGCGGGCCGCAGCAGCTCGGCAACGCGGTCGAGCGGCAACTCGGCCAGGGTGCCGATATCGACGCCTGCGAAGGTGACCGACAGCGCCTCGCGCTTGAGCCGCTTGCCCTCGCACACCGGGCAGATGCCACCCGTCATGAAGCGCGACACGCGCTTTTTCATGAGCGCGCTCTGCGTGTTGGCGAAAGTGTGCAGCACGTACTTGCGCGCGCCCGTGAAGGTGCCCTGGTAGCTCGGCTCCGTCTTGCGGCGCAGGGCGGCGCGGGTCTCTGTGGGCGTGAAGCCGGCGTACACCGGCACGGTGGGCTGCTCATCGGTGTAGAGGATCCAGTCGCGATCCTTCTTCGGCATATCACGCCAGGGCGTGTCCACGTCGTAGCCGAGAGTGACGAGGATGTCGCGCAGGTTCTGGCCGTGCCAGGCCGGCGGCCAGGCGGCGATGGCGCGCTCGCGAATGGTGAGCGAGTCGTCGGGCACCATGGAGCGCTCGGTCACCTGGTACACGCGGCCCAGGCCGTGGCAGTTGGGGCAGGCACCTTGCGGCGTGTTGGGCGAGAAGTCTTCCGCATAGAGCGTGGGCTGGCGCGGCGGGTAGTTGCCGGCGCGCGAGTACAGCATGCGCAGCAGGCTCGCCAGCGTGGTCACGGTGCCGACCGAGGAGCGCGCGCTCGGCGTGCCGCGCTGCTGCTGGAGCGCCACGGCCGGCGGCAGGCCCTCGATGGCATCGACGTCGGGGCTGCCGACTTGCTCGATCAGCCGGCGCGCGTAGGGCGCCACCGATTCGAAGTAGCGCCGCTGCGCCTCGGCGTACAAGGTGCCGAAGGCGAGAGACGATTTGCCGGAACCCGAGATGCCGGTGAACACGACGAGCGCGTCGCGCGGGATATCGACGTCGATGTCCTTGAGGTTGTGCTCGCGGGCGCCGCGCACGCGCACGAAGCGGCTGGCAGGGTGCTCGTCGTCGGCGTGCTGGCTCATGTTCGGGCCTGTGCAGCGACCCTCACTGGCAGTGCGCGCAGCGGCTTGCAAGCCGCTGCCGCGAGCGGGAGAGGGAGAGGGAGAGGGAGCAATTCAACGGCTCCGTCTCCCTGGTTTTCAGGGCTTGCAGCGACGGCAAGACAACTCCCACTCACTCACCCCGCGGCCACGCTGCGCAGCCAGCGGTAGCCGTAGGGCTCGAGGTCGATGCGGTAGCTGCCGTCTTCTTCCGCCTCGCAGCGGTGGAAGGCCAGCACGTCGTGCAGCCTGCGCGCCGGATCATCGGCCGGCAGCATGCACTTCGCGCGCCGCGCGCCCAAGTTGTGCACGGCGTAGACGGTCGAGCCGTCGAGGTCGCAGCGGTGCGCGAGCACTTCCGCGCGGCCGGTGTCGATCCAGGTGCAGGTGCCCAAGCCGAACTCGGGGCACTCCTTGCGCCGGCGCAAGGCCCGCTCGAGCCAGTTGAGCAGGGACTGCGGATCGCGCCGCTGCGCCTCGACATTGACGGTCGGGTAGCCGTACTCGCCCTCGGCGATCGGCGGCAGCGAGAGCCGGTCGGCCGCCGCATTGGAGAAACCGCCATTGGCCCGGTCGCTCCACTGCATGGGCGTGCGCACGCTCTCGCGGTCGGGCAGCGATAGGTCGTCGCCCATGCCGATCTCGTCGCCGTAGCGCAGCACCGGCGTGCCCGGCAGGGTGAGCATCAGGCTGTGCGCGAGTTCCAACCGGCGCCGGTCGTTGCCCATCATCGGCGCGAAGCGACGGCGAATGCCGCGACCGTAGATCTGCATGTTCTCGTCGGGGCCGAAAGCGCGAAATACCTCTTCGAGCTCGCTCTTCTTCAACCGCCCGAGGTCGAGCTCGTCGTGGCTGCGAATGAAGTTGTTCCACTGGCACCAGACCGGAATCGGCGGCAGCTGCTCGTAGGCGCGGCGGATCGGCGTGGCGTCCTTGCGGGCCAGTGCCAGGAACAGGTGCTGGTTGACCCAGAAGTTGAACGACATGTGGATCTTGTCGCCGTCGCCGAAGTAGTCGGGCACCTCTTCGGGCAGCAGGTTGGCCTCGGCCATCAGGCAGGCGTCGCCGCACAGTTGCTGCACGTGATGGCGCAGTTCGCGCAGGTAGGCGTGCGCGTCGCCCTGGCCTTCGAGAGGCGTGCCCTTGAACTCGATCAGGAACGGCAGCGCGTCGATGCGAAAGCCGGTCACGCCGAGTTGCAGCCAGAAGCCGGTGATCCGTTCGATCTCGCGGCGCACCGCGGGGTTGGTGATGTTGAGTTCGGCCTGGTGGTCGTAGAAGCGATGGAAGTAGTAGGCCTTGGCCTCGCGGTCCCAGGTCCAGGTGGTGTCCTGCTCGCCGGGAAAGACCGTGCCCTCGTGCGCGTCTCCGGGCTTCTCATCGGACCAGACGTAGTAGTCGCGATAGGGCGATTGGGCATCGCTGCGCGCGGCCTGGAACCACGGATGATCGATCGAGGTGTGGTTGACCACCAGGTCGATCATCACGCGCATGCCCTTCTCGCGGGCGTGGCGCGAGAACTCCACGAAATCGCCCAGGGTGCCCAGGCGCGGGTCGACGCTGTAGTAGTCGGTGATGTCGTAGCCGTTGTCGCGCATCGGCGAGGGAAAGAACGGCTGCAGCCAAATGCAATCGACGTTTAGGCCGGCCAGGTAGTCGAGCTTCCCCGCCAGACCGGTGAAGTCGCCGACGCCGTCGCCGTTGCCGTCGGCGAAGGTCTTGACGTCCAGGCAGTAGAGGACCGCGTTCTTGTACCAGGGCTCAGCCATGAGGTTCCTTTTCGGGTCGGGTCGCTTGCCAGGCGCGCAGCAGTTCGGC
>NZ_JACDCU010000353.1 GCF_013817365.1 Methylibium sp.
GAGGCGGGCACAGCCAAGGGCTTGGCGATGACGCTGTCCGGCAGCGCGGTCACCACGTCGTAGGCCGCTCTCGGCCGTGCGAACGCGTCGCCCCGCTTCTTGAAAAGGATCCACAGCTCCTGCTTGTCGCCCGGCTTGGCGATCCTGACCAGCTCCCAGAGGCCAGCCAGCTTCTGGCCGTGAAGCTTGAAGAGCAATTTGCCCTTGGCAAGACCCTCTGCCGGATCGCCGATCGGCTCCCAGTTGCCGTTGTCCCAGACGATCACGCTGCCCGCGCCGTACTGCTTCGCAGGAATGCTGCCCTCAAAAGACCCGTAGCTGAGCGGATGGTCTTCGACGTGAACGGCGATCCGCTTGTCCGCCGGATCGAAGCTCGGGCCCTTCGGTACGGCCCAGGAGACGAGCACGCCACCGAGTTCGAGGCGGAAATCGTAGTGCAGGCGACTGGCAGCGTGCTTCTGCACAACGAACGACCGGTTGTCCGCGGTCGCAACGTGCACACCGCGCGGCTCCGCGGTCTGGGCGAAGTCGCGCTTCTGCCAATACTTCGCCAGTGGCCCGGTGACTTCAGGAGTCGGCATTCGTGCAGCGTAGTGTCCGATTCAAGGTGCCGCAAAGCGGGAGTACGCGCAAGTCGATAGGGGAGCGGGGTTGGCATCCCTGAAAATCTGGACGCCAGCCAGAACCGCTGCACACTCGCAACGTTCGAGGACCGACATCATGTTCGAATGCCAACTCTGTGGAGCACGGTTCTACCCGGTAGGCACCGCTTGGGGAAACCAGGCCTGCGGAGACTGCATCGCCGCGCAGATCGAAATGTTGCTGGCGCCTGCGCCTGCTACGCAGAGGAAGCCGATGCGGCGGGCCGCAAGCGAGCAGGGTTCGGCCGAGAACTCCAAGGCCGCGGAAGATGTGGTCCAGCCGTCCGACCGACGCTCTGCTTAGAACCGAGCAAACCGCCAGGCCGCGCCTGCGCAACTCAGGTCGCTCGCAACTGCGAGACCCACCCGGAAAAGCAGTCCAGCATCGCGGACATCGCCTGCTCATCCGTGCGACCGCTTCGAGCGCGCACATGGAAGGCATGGTCGGCGTCATCGGCCAGCGACAGGGTCGCGCCCGGTCCCAGTCGTTCGACCACGGGACTCAACAAGTCGAGCCCGGCCAGTTTGTCGCGTGTGCCTTGCAAGAAGAGCATCGGAACATCAACCTGGGACAGGTGTTCGGCACGTTGCACGGAAGGCTTGCCCGCAGGATGGAGCGGGAAGCCGACGAATGCCAGCCCGCTGACGCCCGGCAACGGGCAGGCCGCCTGCGCCTGCGACGTCATCCGCGCGCCAAACGACTTGCCGCCGGCGATCAGTGCGATGCCGGAGCAGCGCCGGCCCGCCTCAACGACAGCCGCCCGCACCGCCGTGTGCGCCACGGCGGGAGTGTCCGGCCGCTTCGAGCCCCGCTCCATGTAGGGAAACTGATAGCGCAGCGTCGCGATCTGCCGGTCGGCCAGGCCGTCGGCGAACGCGGACATGAAGGCATGCGTCATCCCTGCGCCAGCACCATGCGCGAAGACGAAGCACGCCGTTGCGCCCGGCGGAACCAGCAGCAGTCCGCTGACGGCCTGCGCGGCCTCCAGTGCAATGGAAATCAGCTCGGGGATCGGGCGGCTCATGCGCCAGCATGTACCGGCTCACGGCCGGGCGCAACCGCGGGGTGGGCGGCCGGGCAGTTGCTTGAACGCGCAACCCGGCGGACGTAGGATGGACGGTCCTGTCCTGAGGGAGCTTCCATGGCCGCACGATCCATCGCCACGTTGACGCTGAGTTTTGGTCTGGTCTCGATCCCGGTGAAGCTCTACTCCGCCACCGAGAGTTCGGGAACGGTCAAGTTCAACATGCTTGCGGCGGACGGCTCGCGGCTCAAGCAGCAGTACGTCTCCGAGAAGGACCAGAAGGTCGTGCAGCGCGCCGAGATGGTCAAGGGCTACGAGTTCGAGAAGGACAAGTTCGTGCTCTTCACGGCCGACGAGCTCAAGGCCCTGGAAGAAGACAGCAGCCACTCGATCGAGATCGTCGCCTTCATCCCGGAGAAGGCTGTCGATCCGATCTTCTACGACAAGGCTTACCTGCTGGCGCCGGACAAGCGCGGCGGCAAGCCCTATGCGCTGCTGATGGAAGCCATGCGTAAGTCGGGCCGCTGTGCGCTGGCCAAGTGGGCCTGGAAGGCCAAGCAATACATGGTGCAGGTGCGACCGGTCGAAGACGGTCTCGTGCTGCAGCAGCTTCTGTACGCCGACGAGGTGCGGTCGCTGAAGGATCTGGGCATCGAGAAGGTGGAGGTCTCGGGCGCCGAGCTGCAACTCGCCTTGCAACTGATCGACCAGATCTCTGAAGACAGCTACGAACCGGGGCAGTACGAGGATACCGAGAAGAAGCGCATCCTGAGGGCCATCGACGCGAAGATTGCCGGCAGCGAGATCGTCGCATCGGCTCACAACGAGGAGCCGAGCACCGGTCAGGTGATTGACCTCATGGATGCGTTGCGCGCAAGCCTGGGCAAGAAGGCAGCGACACCCGCAGCAACCGGAGCGACCGCATCCAAGGGCGCCGCAAAGGCTGCACCGACCGTGACCGCGCTGACCGAGGCCAAGGAGCGCAAGGGCGTCAAGCGAGCGACGAAGACCGAGGAACCGGTGGCGGCGCCGGCAGCGACCACCAAGGCTCGCGCAAGGAAGTGAGCCCCAAGGCGCAGTCCACCTTCACGCTCCGCGCTGCCCAGCAGAAGCTGGGCCTGTCGCGCACGGTACTGGCGGGACTCATCGACGCGGGGTTCGTCAAGCCGAGCCGCGGGGCGCGCGGCGAATTCCGGTTCTCGTTCCAGGACCTGATGCTGCTGCGTACGGCCTATGCCCTGCAGCAGTCCGGTATACCGCCAAGGAAGATCCTGCGCTCGCTCACCAAACTGAAGTCGAACTTACCTTCGGAGCTTCCGCTGACAGGGCTGCGCATCACTGCCGTGGGCGCCGATGTCGCGGTGCGCGATCGGGACGGCACGCTAGCGGCGGCGTCGGGGCAGCTGCTGATGGACTTCGAGGTGTCGGCGGCCGGTGGAAGCGTTGCCTTCCTGGACCATCCGATCGCAGCCTCTGCGCCGGATGCGAAGGCTTTGTTCACGCGCGGTGAGGCGCTCGAAGTCGAAGATCCGGCGGCCTCGGAAGAGGCGTACCGGCAGGCACTCGAGCTGGCGCCGGACTTCGAGGATGCCTATCTCAACCTCGGCGCGCTCTTGTGCGAATCACACCGCTGTGACGCGGCGATCGAACTCTACGACGCGGCAATCATTCGCTGCCCACGCTCGGCGCTGATTCGATTCAATCGGGCGGTCGCGCTCGAGGATGGGGCGCGCTTGGAGGAGGCCATCGCAAGCTACGAGCAGAGCCTGGAACTGGACCCGGCGCTGGCGGACGCGCACTTCAACATTGGCAGGCTGCAAGAAAAGCTGGGTGACGCGCGGAAAGCATTGAGACACTTCAGCGCGTATCGGCGGCTGCAACGGTAGCCGCGCACCCCCGCAGTCGCCTTTCAGTGGAAGTCCCGACTTACCGTCGATGCCGCCAACCGGCCCAGCAGCGGCGCCATGTCCTCGAGCCGCCGCGCGACCAAGTTCTTCACATTACCCTCGCGCTGTCAGGTCCCGTACACGGCCAGCAGCCGCGACCCGAGCAGAGCCTTGCGCTGCTGCTCCCGCAGGCTCTTCCACACGATGACCTGCACGACACCGGTCTCGTCCTCCAGCGACACGAAGATGGTTCCATTGGCAGTGTCGGGCTGCTGCGTCAGGGTGACGATGCCGCCGCAACGGATTGTGCGCCCGTTGGGCAGCGCATCCAGTTGTTCGGCAGTGAGCAGGCGACGCTGCTCGAGCTTCGGCCGCAACAGCGTTGAACGCAAAGCCGCGGCGCCCCAGACCTGCTGGCGTCGGTGGCCCGACAGGCTCATCAAGGCCTCCGCTGCGGGGGGAGCCCCATCTCGTGCTGCTCCAGGCGCGCGCGCCGCGCCAAGTCCTCCGCGCTGTCGAAGACCCGCTCTCCTCGCGCGGCCACGATGCGCTCGGTCGACTCGCCCTTGAGCCCAGCGATCAGCCGCAGCCAGAGCCGAACAACCGGCGGATGCGGCAGGTGACGATGCCGTCGATGGATTCACCATGGGATTCCGATCACGTTGCGCGCTCGTTGGCGCTCCGCCTTCGCAGAGGCAGGCGGGAAGACACCCACTTCAGTCCTCGGCCGTCAGGATGGCGGCGCAACGCAGGCCGCCCAGGGCACGCCCGGAGTCTTTCGGGAGCTGGCCAATGCCTTGCTGCCTCGGC
>NZ_JACDCU010000048.1 GCF_013817365.1 Methylibium sp.
TCGCCGGCGACACTGCGTTCCTGGAAGATCAGCACATCTTCCTGGAACGCCACGGGTACAACGAAGAGTGCTTTTTCACGCTCTCGTTCAGCCCCATCCGCAGCGAGGGCGGGCACATCGGCGGGCTTTTCCATCCGGTGATCGAGATGACCGCCAAAGTGCTGGGCGAGCGCCGCACGCACACGCTGCGCGACCTGGCCGCCCATGCGGGCAGGGCGAAGTCGATCGAAGAAGCGATTGCCCTCAGCAGCCAGTCACTGGCGCCCTACCAGCTCGACCTTCCCTTCGTCCTCATTTACTTGCTCGACCGCGCGGCCCAGCAGGCCCGCCTGGTCGCGCCGACCGGGCTGGCCGCCGCGAGCGTCGCCTGCCCTCTGGTTGTGGACCTGCACGCGTCGGGCGGGTCGTCGTGGCCACTGGGCGAAGTGGCGCTGTCGGGCACGGCGCTACAGGTCGATGACCTGCAGCAGCGCTTCGGTGCGGTTTGCTGCACGGCCTATCCCGAAGCGGTGCAGTCAGCGCTGCTGCTGCCGGTCACACCGCCGGGCATGGACCTCCCGGTGGCCGTCATCGTCGCTGGGATCAGCCCGCGGCTGTCGCTGGACGACAAGTACCGTGGTTTTTATGAGCTGTTGGGGGTGGCGGTCACCTCCGCAGTGGCCAACGCCCGCGCCCATGAGGAAGAAATCAAACGGGCCGAGGCGCTGGCCACGCTGAACCGGGCGAAGACGGACTTCTTCAGCAATGTAAGCCACGAGTTCCGCACACCCTGACCTTGCTGCTCGGACCGGCGGAAGAACTGCTGGCGATGCAGCACGGCATCTTGCCGCGCGGCGCGCACGAGCAGATCGGCGTAGTCCACCGCAACGCGTTGCGGCTGCAGAAGCTGGTCAATACCCTGCTCGACTTCTCCCTCGTCGAGGCAAACCGCCTGCGGGCGTCTTACCAAGCGACAGACCTGGCCGCCGTGACCAGCGAGCTGGCCAGCGTGTTCCAGTCCGCCGTCGAGAAGGCCGGCATGCGGTTGGTGGTAGACTGCCCGCCGCTGTCCGACCCGGTCTACGTGGATCGAGACATGTGGGAGAAGGTCGTCCTGAACCTCATTTCCAACGCCTTCAAGTTCACTCTCGAAGGAGAGATCACCGTCACGCTCGAGGACGCCGGGCACGCCGTGCGAATGTCAGTGCGTGACACCGGCGCCGGCATCGCCGCGGCGCAGTTGCCGCACATCTTCGAACGCTTTCACCGTGTCCAAGGGGTCCGCGCCCGAACACACGAAGGCACGGGCATCGGGCTGGCCCTGGTCCAGGAACTGGTCAGGCAGCACGGCGGCACAGTGGCGGTCGAGAGTGTCCTCGAGCAGGGGAGCACCTTCGTCGTGACGATCCCCAAGGGTAGCAGTCATCTGCCGGCCGACCACTTGGCGCCGGGCGGCATTGCCGTCCCCAGCGCGCTGCCGGCGGGCCACCACGTGATGCAAGCGCTGCGCTGGCTTCCTGCAGAAGATGATGAACCTGCGCCGCATGACGCCCCGCTGCCGGGCTCGGCATCTTCAGTCGCACGACCCCGGATTCTTCTGGCGGACGACAACGCAGACATGCGCGCCTATGTGTCCCGTCTTTTGAGCGAGCGGTACGCCGTCCAGACCGTGCCCGACGGCGAGGCGGCACTGGACGCGGTGCGCAGCAACCCGCCTAACCTGGTGCTGGCGGACGTGATGATGCCGCACCTGGATGGCCTTGGCCTGCTGGCGCAACTGCGGGCCGACCCGGCCACGAGCAGCGTGCCGGTGATCCTGCTGTCGGCGCGCGCCGGTGAGGAAAGCCGGGTCGAGGGCATCGAGACCGGCGCGGACGACTACTTGGTCAAGCCCTTCAATGCGCGGGAGTTGCTGGCTCGCGTCGGGGCGCAATTGCAGATGGCCCGGGTTCGCCACGAGGCCAATTTGTCGTTGCGCGAGAGCGAGGCGCGATTGCGCGCATTCGTGACCGCCAGCTCCGACGCGGTCTACCGCATGAGCCCGGACTGGAGCGAGATGCGCCATCTGGATGGCCGCGAATTCATCGTCGATACGGAAGAGCCACGTCGCGGCTGGATCGAGGAATACATTCACCAGGACGACCAGCCGCGGGTGCTGGAGGCGATTGGCGAAGCCATTCGGTCCAAGAGCCCGTTCGCACTCGAGCACCGCGTTCGCCGCGTCGATGGCACGCTGGGCTGGACCTCCTCGCGTGCCATCCCTTTGCTGGATGCGAAGGGCGACATCGTCGAATGGTTGGGCACCGCAAGCGATATCACCGCGCGCAAGGAGGCCGACGAAGCGCTGGCCCGGTTCGCCAGTGAACTGACCGACGCCGACCGCCGCAAAAACGAGTTCCTCGCGATGCTGGCCCATGAGCTTCGCAATCCCCTGGCCCCCATCCGCAACGCCCTGTACATGATGCGGCTCAAGGCGGGCGACAACACGGCCGTGCAATCGGCCTCCGCGATGATGGAGCGGCAGATCGGCCAGATGGTTCGCCTGGTGGACGACCTGCTCGACGTGAGCCGCATCAGCCGGGGCAACATCGAACTGCGCAAGGTTCGGGTCGACCTGGCATCCGCCATTCAACACGCGGTCGAGGCCGCCCGGCCGTTTTGCAAGCTGATGGAGCACGCGTTGACGGTTTCGGTGCCGGTGCAGCCCGTGTACCTGAACGCCGACCCGACCCGGATGGCCCAGGTTATCGGCAACTTGCTCAACAACGCCTGCAAGTTCACCGACAAGGGAGGTCGCATCGCCCTTGTGCTCGAGCGCGACGGCGACGCCGCCGTCATACGGGTACTCGACAGCGGGGTTGGCCTTGCGGCGGAGCAATTTCCCCGGATCTTCGAGATGTTCACCCAGATCGATACGTCGCTGGAGCGGTCCCGGGGCGGCTTGGGCATCGGCCTGACGCTGGTCAAGAACTTGGCGGAAATGCACGGCGGCACGGTGCAGGTACGCAGTGCCGGCATTAAGCAGGGCAGCGAGTTCATTGTTCGTTTGCCGTTGCTGGCGGACGTGCCCGACCAGCTCTTGCCCGAACCGGTCACGGTTGAGCCGGCGCAGCGTCGCCGTATCCTTGTCGTGGACGACAACCAGGATGCAGCCACATCGCTGGCCGAGCTGCTGGAGCTCACCGGGCACGAAACGCGCTTTGCGCACGACGGACTGGAAGCGGTGCAGGCAGCGGAGAGCTTCCGCCCCGACGTGGTGTTGCTCGACATCGGCTTGCCCAAACTCAATGGCTTTGAGGCTGCCCGCATGATCCGCCAGCAGCCCTGGGGCAAGGACATGATGCTGGTGGCTTTGACGGGATGGGGCCAGGAGGAAGACCGGCGAATGTCCAGCGAGGCCGGGTTCGACGCCCATCTGGTCAAGCCGGTAGACCCTGCCGCGTTGACGGAATTGCTGGCCCGGATGCGCTCGCCCAGGGCCTGAAAAGTGCCTTCTTGCGCTTCAGCCACCGGGGCGCTCCCGGATGACGAGCGTCGTCGGGTGCGGGATTCGATTCATGTGAGTTCGCTGGGCTCAGCAGCAGACGTTGAGCCAACCGACGACGCGGGGCGGCACCAGCCGCGTCAGTGGATGTCTGCAGTGCGCCACACACCCGACGTTGATGTCACCGGCGCCTGTGCACCGCGATCCGGTATCTGGCCGATACCGCGAGTACGACGGACGAAGTCGACCGGCCGGACACGCTGCATTGCTGATCGTGGCGATGCAATGCTGACCGCACCAAAGCGTCGGAGCCTGACGTTCACTGAAAACGTCGGGTACGTTCGAGCCCCTGCGCCAAGCTGCTGCCACCTGGATTCCCAGGGTTTCAACACAACTCGATGGTCTGCTGCAGCAAGCCTGTTGGCTCGGCACTCGGGCCGACGAAGACATCGACCTCGCCCGCCTCGAACAGGGGCTGCAGATCCGGCCCGAGATAGCGCAGCTCGGTCGCCGGCAGTTTCAGCTTCACCGAGCCGGCAACGCCCGGCATCAATCGCAGCTTCGCGTAGCCCTTGAGCTCCAGCAGCGGTCGGGTAACGAGGCTGACCTTGGCGCGAACGAACAGGAAGACGGTCTCTTCGGCCTCGCGCGCGCCCTCGTTGCGCAGTGTCACGCTGATCGTCAGCGTGCCCTGCTCGCGCACGCGCCGCGGCTCGACATGCAATTCGTCGTAGCGGAAGCGGCCGTACGTCAAGCCGTGGCCGAAGGCATACAGCGGCGTGTTGTCGACGTCTTGGTACTTGCTCGTGTAGTAGTCGGCGGGATTCATCGGCCGGCCGGTGGGGCGCTGGCCAAACCAGATCGGCACTTGCCCGACGGCGCGCGGCCAGCTCATCGGCGTGCGACCGCTCGGCGACACCCGGCCGGTCAGCACGTCGGCGATCGCGTGGCCGGCTTCGACGCCGAGGAACCACGCCGCCAGCAGCGCGTCGGCGTGTTCGGCGAGCCATGGCACGACGAGCGGTCGGCCCGAGAACAGGATCGCGACGACGGGGATGCCGAGCGCCTGCGCACGGGCCGTCACCGCCTCGGCCAGAGCCTGCTGCCTGCCGGGAAGCGCGGGCGTGGCGCGGCTCGCCGCCTCGCCGCTCATCGTGGCGCGCTCGCCCAGGCACAGCAGCACGGCGTCGGCCCCATCGCACAGCGCGACGGCGGCTTCGATGCCGCTGTCGTCGGCGCTGTCGATGGCGACGCCGGGGGCATGCCGTATGTCGGTCTGCGGCAGCGCGGCGCGCAGGCCGGCCAGCACGCTCACGGCCGGCTCGTGTTCGCCCGCGCCCCACCAGGGGCCCTTCATCTCGGTGCTCGCGTCGGCCAGCGGGCCGATCACGGCGAGCGCGCCTGGCGCCTTCGCCGTCGCCGGCAAGGGCAGGGTGTCACGCTCGTTCTTCAGCATGACGATGACCTTGCGCGCGACGTCGCGCGCCAGCGCATGCCGCTCGGCGATGACCGCCGCGGGCTCAGGGGTCGCGCCGCGGCGGTAGGGATCGTCGAACAGACCGAGCTGCTCCTTGAGCCGCAACACGCGGCGCACGCACGCATCGATTTCGTCGATCGTCACCCGGCCCTGCTCGAGCGCGACCGGCAGGCCCTTGCGATACGCGTCGGCCATCATGTCGATGTCGACGCCGGCCTTCAGGGCCAGCACCGCGGCATCGACGAGATCGGCCGCGACGCCGTGCTCGATCAGCTCCGCGATCGCGTTGTAGTCGCTGACGATGACGCCGTCGAAGCCCATCTCGCCGCGCAGCCAGTCGCGCAGCAAGGGGACGTGAGCGGTCATTGGCACGCCGTTGAGGTCGGTGAAGGCGGGCATCAGCGTGGCTACCCCGGCTTCGATCGCCGCCACGAAACCCGGCAAGTGCACTTCGCGCAGCGTGCGCTCGGAGATATCGACCGCGGCGTACTCCCGCCCGGCGGTGACCGGGCTGTACGCGACAAAGTGCTTCGCGCAGGCGGCCAGCGATTCGGCCGACGACAGATCGCTGCCCTGGAAACCGCGCACCTTGGCCTGCGCGATGCGCCCGTTGAGCCAGGGGTCTTCGCCCGGGCCTTCCGCGGTGCGGCCCCAACGGGGATCGCGCGACACGTCGAGCATCGGCGCGAAGGTCATCGCCAGGCCGTCGGCCGCGCCTTCGCGCGCAGCCTCGCGCGCCGTGCGCTCCCAGACGGCCTCGTCGAAGATGCCGGCCTCCGCGAGCGGGATCGGAAAGAGCGTGCGATGGCCGTGGACGATATCCAGCCCGATCAGCAGCGGAATGCCGAGCCGCGACTGCTCGACGGCCAGTCGCTGCATCTCGTGCGCAGGCCCCGCACCCACCATGTTCAGCAGATTGCCGATCGTGCCGTCGATGATCGACTGCGTGGAGTCGCCCGCGATCACCGGGCCGGTGACCGTGTAGCCGGAGGCGGTCATCGTCAGCTGGCCCAGCTTTTCGGACAGCGTCATCCGGGCCATGAGGGTGTCGATGCGATTCACGGGAAACTCCAAGACAAAACCCAAGGGGATTTCATGATGGCATGCTGCCCCTGCACGATTGGGTGAAGCCCCCACGTGCCACCCCCAGACAACGAAAGGAGCACTCTTGTCGCAATTGCCGAAGGACGACCGGGACCCCGAGGCACTCGCGGCGCTGCCCGATGACGCCTTGATCGATGCCGTGCAGCGTCAGACCTTCCGCTATTTCTGGGACGGCGCGGATGCCGTCAGCGGCATGGCGCTCGACCGCCGCACTGCCTGCGGCCCGCCCGACGGCAAGGTGGCCATCGGCGGCTCGGGCTTCGGCATCATGGCGTTGATCGTCGCCGTGGAGCGCGGCTGGGTCACGCGCGAAGCCGCGCTCGAACGGCTGCGCCGGATGCAGGACATACTGTTTCGCGCGACCCGCTACCACGGCGCCTTTGCGCACTTCATCGACGGCACGAGCGGCGCGACGATTCCGATGAGCCGCGAGGACGACGCGGCCGATCTGGTCGAGACCTCGTTCCTCGTCATGGGCCTGCTGTGCGCGCGCCAGTACTTCAGCGAGGACACGGCCGAGGCGCGCCGCGTGCGCGGCGACATCGACACGCTGTGGCGCGACGTCGAATGGGACTGGTTCACGCGGGGCGGACGCGACGTCCTGTACTGGCACTGGAGCCCGAACAACGGCTGGGCGATGAACCACGAAGTGCGCGGCTGGAACGAATGCCTCATCACCTACCTGCTGGCCGTGGCCGCGCCGCGCCATGCCACCCGGCCCGAGGTCTATCACCGCGGCTTCGCGGCGGGGCAAGGCTTCGTCAACAGCCGGTCGTACCACGGCATCGAGCTGCCGCTTGGCATGCCGTACGGCGGCCCGCTGTTCTTCACGCACTACTCGTTCCTGGGCCTCGATCCGCACGGCCTGAAGGACCGCTACGCCGACTACTGGGATCTCAACTGCCGCCACGTGCAGATCAACCGCGCGCACTGCATCGCCAATCCGCATGGCCACAAGGGCTATGGCGAGTCGTGCTGGGGCCTGACCGCAAGCGACGACCCCGACGGCTACCTCGCGCACGCCCCGGATACAGACAACGGCACCCTCTCGCCGACGGCGGCGCTGGCCAGCCTGCCGTACGCGCCCGCCGAGGTGATGAAGGTGCTGCGGCATTTACTCAGCGTGCACGGCGAGCGTGTATGGAAGGACTACGGCTTCGTCGATGCGTTCAGCGAACGGCACGGCTGGTTCGCGCAGACCTTTCTCGCCATCGACCAGGGCCCCATCGTCGTCATGATGGAGAACCATCGCACGGGCCTGCTGTGGAAGCTGTTCATGAGCGTGCCCGAAGTGCAGGTCGGGCTGCGCGCGCTGGACTTCAGCAGTCCGCATCTCGCTTCGCCAGCATCGTGACCAAGAGCGTGACCAAGAGCGTGACTGACCGCGTGACGAGCCCGCAAGACCCGGCGTTCGAGTCCTGGCTCGAAGGGCAACTGCGCCATTCGGCCAGCGCGATGCTCGCAGCCATTTCGCCGGTGGCGATCGTCAAGCACCGACCCGGCTTCGGCCAGACCGTGAGGCCGGTCGCCGGCGCCATCGTCGCCTCGACGGTCCTCGGCGACTGGGACCCGGACCCGGACTACTTCTTCCATTGGTTCCGCGATTCCGCCGTCGTCATCGATGCATTGCGCTTGCTCCACCTCGAGCGACGCGTCGGCATTGAGGCCCTGCAGCATCTGCGCGACTTCACCCGCTTCAGTCTGGCATTGAACCAACTCGACGGCCGCATCGATGCCGCGGTGCCCGGCCGTCGCGCGCGCGTGGCTCCCGACTTCCTGCAGTTCCTGCGCGACGAAAGCGACCTCGCGAGCGGCCACGGCGATGCCGTCGTCGCCGAGACGCGCGTGAACCCCGACGGCACGCTCGATGTCTCCCGATGGGCGCGCCCCCAGCACGACGGGCCGCCGCTGCGCGCGCTGGCGCTGTTGCGCTGGGCGGCTGTCGGGCAGCTCGATGCGCCCTTGCTGGCAGACGTCAGCGCCCTGATCCGCTTCGACCTCGACTTCACGCTGCGTCACTGGCGCGAGCCGTCTTACGACATCTGGGAAGAGGAAAGCGGCCACCACTACTACACGCTGCGCGTCTCGGCCGCCGCGCTGGCCGAAGGCGCGGCATGGCTGCAAGGCCTGGGCGACACCGCACAGGCGCAGCGCTGCCGCGAGGAGTCGCAGGCCGTGCTGAGCCTGCTCGACGACTACTGGGTCGACGGACGCGACGCGACGCCCGGCTACTACCGTTCACGGGTGCTGGCGGACGACCGGCTTAGCCCGAAAGCGCTGGACATCGCGGTGATCCTGTCGGCGATCCACAGCCTGGCCCCCGAGGCCACGCACGGCATGCTTGATTCGTGCATGCCTGCCGCGCACAGCGTGGCCGATCCGCGCATGCAGGCCACGCTGGCACGGCTCGACGCGCTGTTCGACGCGGCCTATCCGATCAACCACGGCCGTACCAAAGGCCGCGGCCCGGCGATGGGCCGGTACGCCGGCGACGTGTACTACTCGGGCGGCGCCTACTACTTCTCCACGCTCGGCGCCGCCGAGTTCTGCTTCCGCGCCGCGGCGCTGGGCGGCGCGCGGGGTCGTGATCCTGGCCACTGGTTCGAGCGCGGCGACGCCTACCTCGCCACCGTGCGCGCGTACACGCCGGCCAGCGGCGATCTGTCGGAGCAGTTCGATCAGCGCAGCGGCGCGCAAACCTCTGCGAAGCACCTGGCCTGGAGCTACGCCGCGTTCGTTTCGTGTGCTTCGGCGCGCCGCATCGCCGCTGCAGCCTTCGGGTCGCAGCATCAGGGATGAGCGCACAGCCGTCGCGCCGGACCGAGCTGGTCGTGAAGACCGGCGTCGCCCACCAGGTTGGCGTGTTGCTCGGCGCCTGGCGAGCGTCCACTGTGGCGAAGACGCTGGCCGCGCTGGTGGGCGCCATCGTTGTGGTCATTGCGTTCACGGCGTATGGGCAGCTCGCGCTGAACCGCTGGAACCAGCCGTTCTACGACGCGATCTCGCGTCGCGACCTGAGCGAGTTCATCGTGCAGCTCGGCGTGTTCGCGGTGATCGCGGGCGCCCTGCTGGTCCTGAACGTCGGGCAGCGGTGGCTGGTCGAAACATTGCAGCTCAAGCTGCGCGAGGCCCTGGTCACCGACCTCGTGGGACTCTGGCTGCAACCGCGCCGGGCGTTCTGGCTCGCGGGCAGCGGGCCCATGGGCGCCCAGCCGGATCAGCGGATGCACGAAGACACGCTGAAGCTGTGCAATCTGTCGGCCGACCTGGGCGTGGGCCTGCTGCAGGCTTTGGTCCTGTTCGGCAGCTTCTCGGGCGTGCTGTGGGTCATCTCCAAGGACTTCACCATCTTCTTCCAGGGTCGCGACCATGCCTTGCCGGGTTTCATGCTGTGGGCGGCGATCCTCTACGCGGGCGCCGGCTCGCTGATGAGTTACTGGGTCGGCAAAAGCCTGATCGGGCGCAATGCAGAGCGTTACGCGCGCGAAGGTGAACTGCGCTTCTCGCTGACCCGCATCAACGAGCATCTCGACGGCATCTCGCTGGCCGGCGGCGAGGCCGACGAGAAGCGCCGGGTGGCATCGACTCTCGGCGACGTCTTGCACGCCACATCGCGCGTGGTCCTCGGGCTGACCAACCTGACCTGGGTCACCGCGGGCTTCGGGTGGGTCACGCTCATCGCGCCGATCCTGGTGGCCGCACCGCTGTACTTCTCGGGGAAGGTTTCGTTCGGCGGCCTGATGATGGCCGCCGCTGCCTTCACGCAGGCGCAGTCGTCGCTGCGCTGGTTCATCGACAACTTCAGCCTCATCGCCGACTGGCGCGCCACGCTGCTGCGCGTCGTCGGCCTGCGCCAGGTGCTGGCGTCCGATCTGGAAGCCGCGCAGCGTGGCAGCCGCATCGCCTATGTCGAGAGCGAACCGGGCACCCTCGCGATCGAAGCGCTCAAGGTGCGCGTGTGGGCCGGCCGCGATCGGCTAGACGCCTCCGACCTGGTCGTGCAAGCCGGTCAGCGCCTGCTGATCCTCGGCGCGCCGGGCACCGAGAAGACCTTGCTGTTCCGGGCGCTCGCGGGCCTGTGGCCCTGGGGCTCCGGCACAGTGCGTCGCCCCCGCGGCCAAACGATCCATTACATGCCGCGCGGCACGCCCTACCTTCCCCGCGGCACGCTGGCCGACGTGCTGTGCTATGGAATGGCGTCGCCCTGCTATCCGCGGGAAGCCATGGCGGCGGCGCTGGCGAGCGTGGGCCTGCAGCGCCTGGAGCCCATGCTGAACGAGACGCGCCGCTGGGAGCGGGAGCTCGGCATCGACGAGCAGCTCTTGCTGGGCTTCGCCCGCGTGGTGCTGCAGAGCCCGCCCTGGCTGGTAATGGACGAGGCCTTCGGTGCCTTCGACGACGACACGCTGGCACGCATCATCGACGTGCTCAAGGGCCAACTCGCGCACACGGGCATCGTGCACATCGGCTCGGCCGGAGAGGCGCACGACCGGCTGTTCACGCAGGTGGTGCATCTGGTCAAGGCGCCGGAGCGCCGCCGGGCGAAGCATCCATGAGCGCTCCCGCACGTCGCGCCCTCGTGCTGCTGATGCTCGCGCTGCCGGTCTGGGCGCGAGCGCTGGATTTTGGCTTCCAGGCACCGCGCGACCCCGACGATGTCGCTGCGGCGGACGCGATGCGCGATCTGGCGCAGCGCATCGTGCCGGTCTACCAGGATGACGACACCGATGGCTACCTGGCCAACCTGACCGCTCTGCAGATCGTCAGTGGCGCCTACGCCGCGGCTTACGACAGCAGCCGGTTGCTGCGGCGCCGCCAACAGGGCAAGCCGTTCGACGCCTTGGCGGAGCGCGCGATCATCGACGGCATCTACGCGCATGCGCGCGCGATCGAAGCGAACGAGCGCGCGGGCTTTGCCAAGGCGTACACGCGCTCGTTCCAGGAACTGGTGCCGCCGCTCGACAACGCGCAAGCCGCGGCCATCATGGCGCGGCTCGCCATACCGCCGCCGGTGTTCCGCGAGCCGCTGCGGCAGGCCTTCGATCGCTGGCGCCAGAAGGGCAGCCTCCCGCAGGCCGACGCCGTGGCCCTGGTGCGCACCTGGCTCGCGTACGAATCGCGTCGCAGTTTCAACGCGCTGCTGCCCGAGCTGATCGCGGCGGAGAACCGCCGCCGCTACGTGGCGGAGGCCGACGTCCGGATCCCCGTGCGTGCGGGGGTCGTTATCCATGCGAGCGTGGTCCGGCCCGGCGGCGGCAAAGCCGCGAAGGGCCCCCTGCCGACGCTGCTGCGCTTCACGCTCGACCCCGCCGAGGACGACGCGCAGCGCAGCGCCTTCAAGGGCTACGTCGGCATCACCGCCTACGTTCGAGGGCGCACGCCCGACGGCAAGGGCGACGCGTGGCCCTTCGTACACGACGGCGAAGACGCCGCGGCCGTCATCGACTGGATCGCCCGGCAGCCGTGGAGCGACGGCCGCGTCGGCATGCTCGGCGACGGCTACTCCGGCTACGCCGCCTGGGCCGCCGCGCGCAGGAAACCGGCGGCGCTCAAGGCCATCGCCACGACCCAGCCGATGGCGCCGGGCATCGACTTCCCGATGGCCGGACAGATCTATCGCAACGCATTCGTCCGCTGGGCGCAGGAGCACGCGATGGCCGAGCCGACGCTCGCTCATACCGAAGCCGACACCGACGCGAAGTGGCGCGCACTCGAGGCGCGCTGGTACCGCCAAGGCGGCCCCTACTGGGACATAGACCGCGTCCTGCTGGGCAAGCGCAGCAAGCTGGTGCGAACCTGGCTGACGCACCCCAGCCACGACCGCTACTGGCAGAAGTTCCTGCCGTCGGCGAAGCAGTTCGCGCAGATCGACATCCCGGTGCTCGACATCGCCGGCTACTACGGCGCCGAGGCCGGTGCGCTCTACTACCACCGCGAGCATCTTCGCAACCGACCGCAGGCCGACACGACGCTGCTGCTCGGCCCCTGGGACACGGCCTCGATCCGGCTCGGCACGGCGGCGACGCTGCGCGGCTACACGCTCGACCCCGTCGCCCGCGTCGACCTGCCCGAGCTGCGCTTGCAATGGTTCGACCACGTCTTCAAGGGCGCGAAGAAGCCCGCGCTACTGCAGGACCGCGTCAACTACCAGGTGATGGGCGCCGACCGGTGGCGCCACGCGCCGACCCTGGACTCGCCGGATCGTCCCCGGCTGCGCCTGTACCTCGACACCCGCCACCGCGACGGCCCGCACCGCCTGTTGCCGTCACCGACGCCGTCCGTTGGCGATGGCAAGGCGCGACTCTCGGTCGATCTGGCCGACCGCAGTGACGCCCACATCCCGTGGCCGGACGCGCTGCGCGCGAAGCAACTGCCGACGCGCAACAGCATCCGCTTCGTCAGCGATCCGCTGCAGAAGGACACCGAGATCGACGGCAGCCTGCGCGGCGAGTTCGACATCACGCCCTCGCGGCAGGACGTGGACCTGAACGTCTCGCTGTACGAGCAGACGGCGAGCGGCGAGTACCAGCTCCTGTTCGAGCCGTACGACTTTCGTGCCAGCTACGCCGGCCACCGCGACAAGCGCCGGCTTCTCAGGGCGGGCGAGCGCCAGTTGCTGGCGTTCACCGCCGAGCGGGTGACCGCGGCCAAGCTCGAGGCGGGCAGCCGCCTCGTGCTGGTGGTCGGCCTCAACAAGCGCCCCGACCGACAGATCAATTACGGCAGCGGCAAGGACGTGAACTCCGAGACCATCGCCGACGCGCAACAGCCTGTGCGCGTGCGCTGGCATGTACGCAGCCACGTGGAGATCCAGACCGGCGAGCCCTGAGCGCTTGGCGCGAAGAACAAGCTCCTGAACCCCGTTCGACGGGGGCGGCGTGCTGTCGCATGGCGACGCATCGACGTCAAGCGCTGGAGCGAGGCCGTCATACGTGCCACGGGTCGATCACGGCCGCGCCGGCGGCCTCGAAGGGGCCGGTGTCCCGGGTGGCCACCGCAAAGCCGTTGGCGGCGGCAATGGCTGCGATGTAGCCATCGGCGGTGGCAACGGCCAGCCCCGCTGCCCGCGCCTTGCCCATCAGGTCTGCATAAGCGCGGGTGCAGGCCAGATCGAAGGGCAGCACGCGGCCTGCGAAGAGCGGCAGCACCCGTTTCTCCAGGTTCTGTTGCAGGACCGATCGCCTTCTGCCGGCAGGCAGCAGCGCCACGCCGGCACGCAACTCGGCCACCGTGATGGCCGACAGAAAGAGCGTTTCAAGCGCCTGGGCGTCGATCCACTCGATGACGCGGGTGTCGGGCGCCGCGCGCAGCGGCTCCGACACCACGTTGGTGTCGAGCAGGATCATCCGAGGCTCAGCGGGCGGGCGGGCGTCTTGTCGCGCACATGCTCGAAGACGGCGAACTCCTCATCGGTAAGCTTGGCCTGCCGGCCCATGCCGGCCAACAGCGAGCCCAACTTCACCCGCCCCTGCGGGCTGACGGCGGACTCCAGAATCTCGCGCACCTCCGCCTCCATGCTGTGCCCGTGCCGGGCGGCCCGCACCCGCAGCGCCCGATGCACCTCGTCGGCAATATTGCGTACGGTCAGCATGGCCATCTTCATTTCCTCATCTCGCATTCAGCGCATGCAGTGTACGTCTATGCCTGCGTTTGTGAGGCGGCCCCGTTTTTCGAAGGCAGTCACTCAAGCTGCTTACGGCTTCTCGCGTCACGGGTAGCACACGTACGGCAGGTAGGTACAGCCTGACAAACCTGCGTCGCCAATTTGCAGGAGATCGCGCGTGAAGCCCTACGACATCGAAGTAGAGCGCCTCGAGTCGATGAAACACGGCAAGGGTTCGATCGAAATCGACATCGATGCGCAGGTGCTGCCGCGTCCGGCGCGTGACGACCAGCCCGCCACCCGTTGCCTGCACCTGCCCGTGGAGTACGCGCGTTCCCTGCCGGTGCTGCTGAATCAGCAGCTTGCCGAGCTGGACGAGTTGCAGCCGAAGAGTCGGCGGTCGGGACGGCGCTGAAAGTGCGGGCGGCCCACGCGAGGCTTCCACGCGCCATTCGCACTTTCGCAATGGGCCTCCCGCAGGCGTCTGCGGATTCGGGACGTCACGGGCCACGCTGGGCAGCGATCGGCGCATGCTGTGCCATCAGCTCGGCCACCCAATCGATGAACACGCGCAGTCTGGCGCTGACATGCCGGTTCGGCGGGAACGCGACGTAGAGCGGCATGGGATCCAAGCGCCAGCCCTTGAACAGCGGCACAAGCTCGCCGCGCGCCAAGTGCGCCTCGGCCATGTAATGCGGCAGCCAAAGAATGCCCAGGCCCGCCAAGCCGGCCGCGAGGTAGGCATTGCCGTCGTCGACCGCGAGCACATAGCGGCCCTGCACTTCGATGCTTTCGCCATCGCGCCGCATCGCGAAGGAAAGGACCTTGCCGGTGCGCGCCCACAGGAAGCCGACGATGCGGTGATGCGTGTCTTCCAACTCCCGAGGGTGCTAGTGAACTGTAACGTTCAAATAGGAAGTATCATTGCGCCTGCGGAGGGTGCGATGAACTTGACCGAAACCGAAGTCATGGAACTGCAGCGGCGAGTCAGCGCGAGGACCGAGAGAGCGGATTCGG
>NZ_JACDCU010000354.1 GCF_013817365.1 Methylibium sp.
TAGGCGCTGCCAGGTTTCAACGACCGTGTCGGGATTGAGCGAGATCGAGGCGATGCCTTCGTCGGCCAGCCAGTCGGCGAAATCGGGATGATCGCTCGGCCCTTGACCGCAAATGCCGACGTATTTTCCGGCGGCAAGACAAGCCTTGATCGCGCGCGAGATCAACGCCTGCACGGCCGGATCGCGTTCGTCGAAGTCGGCCGCCAGCAACGCCAGGCCGGAGTCGCGGTCCAGTCCGAGGGTGAGCTGGGTCAGGTCGTTCGAGCCGATCGACATACCGTCGAAGTGCTCGAGGAAGGCCTCGGCCAGGATCGCATTGCTGGGGATCTCGCACATCATGATGACCTTCAGCCCGTTCACGCCGCGCTCGAGCCCTCGTTCGGCGAGCATGCCGACCACGCGCTCAGCCTGCTTCAGGGTGCGCACGAACGGCACCATGATCTCGACGTTGACCAAGCCCATGTCGTGGCGCACGCGCTTGAGCGCCTCGCATTCCATGGCGAACGCCTCGCCGAACTCGGCGCTGATGTAGCGCGAGGCGCCGCGAAAGCCCAGCATGGGGTTCTCTTCCTCGGGCTCGTAACGCGAACCGCCGATGAGCTTCTTGTACTCGTTGGACTTGAAGTCGGACAGGCGCACGATCACCGGCTTGGGCCAGAAGGCCGCCGCAATGGTGGCGATGCCTTCGGCCAGCTTGTCGACGTAGAACGCGCGCGGCGACGCATGGCCGCGCGCCACCGATTCGACCGCCTTCTTCAGGTCGGCATCGATGTTCGGATAGTCGAGGACGGCCTTCGGATGCACGCCGATCGCGTTGTTGATGATGAACTCGAGTCGTGCCAGGCCGACCCCCGAGTTCGGCATCTGCGCGAAATCGAAGGCGAGCTGCGGGTTGCCGACATTCATCATGATCTTCACCGGACACACGGGTAGTTCGCCGCGCTGCACTTCGGTGATTTCGGTCTCCAGCAGGCCGTCGTAGACGTAGCCGGTGTCGCCCTCGGAGCAGGCCACGGTGACCAGCGCGCCCTCGCGCAGGGTCTCGGTCGCGTCGCCGCACCCGACCACCGCCGGAATGCCGAGCTCACGCGCAATGATGGCCGCGTGGCAGGTGCGTCCGCCGCGGTTGGTGACGATGGCCGAAGCCCGCTTCATCACCGGCTCCCAGTTCGGGTCGGTCATGTCGGTGACGAGAATGTCACCGGGCTGCACCTGGTCCATGTCGGCAATGCTTTGCACGACGCGCACGGGGCCGGTGCCGATCTTTTGCCCGATCGCCCGGCCTTCGGCCAGCACGGTGCCCTGGCTCTTGAGTCGAAAGCGCTGCTCGGCCTTGCCTTCGGCCTGGCTCTTCACCGTTTCGGGCCGCGCCTGCAGGATGTAGAGCTTGCCGTCGCTGCCGTCCTTGCCCCATTCGATGTCCATTGCACGGCCGTAGTGCTGCTCGATGATGAGCGCGTACTTGGCCAGCTCCGTGACGTCGGCGTCGCTCAGCGAAAAGCGGTTGCGCTGCTCGTGCGCGGTGTCCACCGTGCGCACCAGCTTGCCCGTCGCCGCGTGCTCTTCGGCGCTCGCAAACTCCATCTTGATGAGCTTGGAGCCAAGGTTGCGGCGGATCACCGCGAGCTTGCCGGCCGCCAGCGTCGGCTTGTGAACGTAGTACTCGTCGGGGTTCACGGCGCCCTGCACGACCGTTTCGCCCAGGCCGTAGCTGGAAGTGATGAAGACCACATCCTTGAAGCCCGACTCGGTGTCGATCGTGAACATGACGCCGGCTGCTCCGAGATCGGATCGCACCATTCGCTGGACGCCCGCAGACAGCGCCACGTCGTCGTGCGCATAGCCCTTGTGCACGCGGTAGCTGATCGCGCGGTCGTTGTAGAGCGAGGCGAATACCTCGCGCATCTTGGGTAGCACCTCGTCGATGCCGACCACGTTGAGGAAGGTTTCCTGCTGGCCGGCGAAGCTGGCGTCGGGCATGTCTTCGGCGGTGGCCGAGGAGCGAACGGCGAACGAAGCGTCGGCATTGCCTTCAGTCAGCGCGGCGAAGGATTCGCGGATCGCCGCTTCGAAGTCGGCGGGGAAAGGCTGCGCTTCGACCCAGCCACGAATCTGCGCGCCGGCCTCGGCGAGTGCGCGCACGTCGTTCGTGTCGAGTGCAGCGAGTCGGGCGCTGATGCGCCCAGCCAGTCCGTCGTGCCGAACGAACTCGCGAAAGGCATGCGCCGTGGTGGCGAAGCCGCCGGGAACGCGCACGCCCGAGGCGGCAAGTTGGCTGATCATTTCGCCGAGGCTGGCGTTCTTGCCGCCGACCGCCTCGACATCGGTCATTCTCAGGTTTTCGAGCGGGACGACCAGGGCGGTCGCATCGATGGTGGACATGGTGGGAAAGCTCCGGGAGGTGATGAAACCGGGTCACCCGCGTCATGTCCCACGACATGCGGCCAAAAGGCTCGAAGCTCACCGGCCGCGCGTACGCCGTTGTGTTCTTTTTGTGTCGGCGCGGGGCTCATGGTGTGGCAGCGGGGAAAAGTTGATTTAGATTGTACGGGCCCGATTCCGTGCGTTTCCTCTCACAGCCCATGCCCAACCGCACCGTGTTCTTCGTCTCCGACGGCACCGGCATCACTGCCGAAACCTTCGGCAACTCCATCCTGGCGCAGTTCGCGGCCAAGCCGCGCCACGTGCGCCGGCCCTTCATCGACAGCGCCGACAAGGCTCACCAAGTGGTCCGCGAGATCAACGGCACCGCCGAGCGCGAAGGCAAGCGGCCGATCGTCTTCACCACGCTGGTCGATGCGGAACTGCTCGCGCTGGTTTCGCAGTCGCACGGCATGGTGCTCGACATGTTTCGCGCCTTCGTCGAGCCGCTGGAGATCGAATTCGGCGCCAAGTCCAACCACCGCGTCGGGCGCTTCACCGATGCCTCGCAAAGTCAGGAGTACACCGACCGGATCGAGTCGATCAACTTCTCGCTGGCGCACGACGATGGCCAGTCGTCCAAGAACCTCGACATCGCCGACGTGATCCTGGTGGGCGTGAGCCGCTCGGGCAAGACGCCGACCTCGCTCTATCTGGCGATGCAGCACGGCGTGAAGGCGGCGAACTATCCGCTGATTCCGGAAGATTTCGAACGCGCCGCACTGCCCAGGCCGCTGGCGCCGCACCGCGCCAAGTGCTTCGGCCTGACCATCGCGCCCGAGCGCCTCGCGAAGATCCGCCACGAACGGCGGCCCAACAGCAAGTACGCGTCGCTGGAGAACTGCCGCTTCGAAGTGGACGCAGCCGAGGCCATGATGCGGCGCGAGGGCATCGCCTGGCTCAGCTCGACGCACAAATCGATCGAGGAGATCGCAACCACCATCCTGCGCGATATCCGTCCGGACCGGCTGGTTTACTGAGCCCGGCTTCCTTCACCGTCTGCCCTGCTCGCTCCGAGTCGCCTTGCCGGCCACGCGCCGGCGCCGACCATCGCGCCCATCACCCAGAACAGGCCTGCAGCTCCGAGCGTCGCACCAATCAGCCCGAAGCCGAGCGGCATGAGCGTGCTGGACAGGTTGATGGTCATCGAGCGCAACGCGATCGCCTCGCCCTGGCGGTGCTGCGGCGAAAGCTGGTGCAGCGTCGACATGATCATCGGCTGCACCGCGCCGAGCGCGAGGCCGAGCACGGCCGCGCACACGCCCATCGTCCATGCCTGCTGCGCGAACGGATACAGCGCGAACACCGTCGCGACGATGACCATCGACACCGCGAGCACCTGCGCTTCGCGCAAGCGGTGCGCCAGCACGGGAATCAGCAGCCGCACGAGCGAGACCGCGAGCCCGAACACTCCCAAAATGGCGCCGATCGCCGAGGCGCTCAGGCCGCGGCTGTGGCCGAGCGGCGGCACCACGAACGCATGCACGTCCCAGCTCGCCGACAGCAGCCAGTTGACCAACAGCAGCCGGCGCATGCCGGGCGTGCCCGCCAGCTCCACGGCCGAGCGCCACATCGGTTGCGCGGCAGTGCGCGCCTTGGCTGCCGCCGGGGACGGCAGCTGCTCGCGCGGCACCTGCCGGGCCCACCACAACGCGCCCAGCGGCAGCGCGGCGAGCACCGCGAAGGCCGCGCCGTAGCCGGCCGCATCGACCAGCACACCGGCTGCCAACGGCCCCACCATGTTGGCCACCGAAGGCGCCAGGCCCAGCCAGCTGAACATACGCTTGAGTTCAGTCGCGCTCCTCTCGCCGCTCAGCCCGCCGGCAGCGCTGCGGCCGGCGCTGCGCTGGATCACGATCAAGCCGAAGTTCGCGCCGGCCCCGCTGAACGCGGCGGCCACGCACAGCGCCGTGTAC
>NZ_JACDCU010000049.1 GCF_013817365.1 Methylibium sp.
GACAACTACCTGATGATCACGCAGCTGCTGCCGGCCCAGCTCGCGGCCAACGCACTGGCGGTGCAGAGTGCCTACCGCGAATATCAGCAGCGCTCGCTGGCCCGCGAGGGTCTGCGCAAGATGTACATCGGCACGCTGACGCTCACCCTGATCCTGGCGGTGTTCGGCGCCGTCCTGCTCGCCGTGACCTTCGGCAACCGCCTGGCCCGCCCGCTGTTGCTGTTGGCCGGCGGCGTGCGCGAGGTCGCGCGCGGCGACCTCAGCCCGAAGGCGGTGTTCGCCTCGCGCGACGAACTCGGCGGCCTGACGCGCTCGTTCGCCCAGATGACCCAGCAGCTCGCCGACGCGCGCGAGCTGGTCGACCGCACGGTCAGCGAGCTGGAGGCGGCACGCACCAAGCTGCAGACCATCCTCGACAACATGAGCGCCGGCGTCATCGTGTTCGACCCGGCCGGCCGCATCGACAGCATCAATCCCGGCGCCACGCGGATCCTGCGCCTGCCCTTGTCGGCCTACGTCGGCCGCGGGCTGGCCGAGGTGCCGGGCCTCGAAGGCTTCGATGCGATGCTCGCCCGGCGATTCGAGCAGCTCGAAGTCGGCCCCGAAGTCGGCGAGCGCGATCAGTGGCAGGACTCGTTCGAACTCAAGAGCACCGTGCCCGATCGCGATGCGGTGACGCTGCTGGTGCGCGGCGCGCAACTGCCCGGCGCGGCGCGGCTGACCGTCTTCGACGACATCACCGAGCTGGTCTCGGCCCAGCGCGCCGAGGCCTGGGGCGAGGTGGCCCGGCGCCTGGCGCACGAGATCAAGAACCCGCTCACGCCGATCCAGCTCTCCGCCGAGCGGCTGCAGCACAAGCTGGCCGCCAAGCTCGACGGGCCGGACGAGGCGGTGCTCGTCAAGTCGGTCGCCACCATCGTCACCCAGGTGCAGGCGATGAAACAGCTGGTCAACGAGTTCCGCGACTACGCCCGCCTGCCGGCCGCACAACTGGCGCCGCTCGACCTCAATGCCCTGGTCGGCGAGGTGCTCGGCCTGTATGCGCAAGCGCAGGAGACCGGCCGGCTGCACGTCGAGCTGGCCGAGGCGCTGCCGCTCATCGAGGGCGACGCGACCCAGTTGCGCCAGGTGATCCACAACCTGACCCAGAACGCGCTCGACGCGGTGGCAGAGCAGCCCGGCGGCCGGGTGCAGCTGCGCACGGAAGGGGTGCATTCGGTTGCCGGCGTGCAGGGCGTGCAAGGTGAAAAGGAGGGCTGGCGCGCGGTGCGCCTGATCGTCACCGACAATGGGCCGGGCTTCAGCGAACGCGTGCTCAAGCGAGCGTTCGAGCCTTATGTGACGACCAAGACCAAAGGCACCGGCCTGGGCTTGGCGGTCGTCAAGAAAATTGCCGATGAGCATGCGGCGCGGGTGCGATTGTTCAATCTTCCCGGCCTGCCTGCGGCCGACGGCGGCGCAGGAACGGCCGGCGGCGCGCAAGTTTCGCTATCATTTTCCAAAATCCTTTCCCGCCAGGGCGAGGCCGGCAGACCCGCCGAGACGGCGGTTGCCTCCCACTGAGACTTCATGGCCACGATTCTTGTAGTTGACGACGAACTCGGCATCCGCGCATTGCTCTCGGACATCCTGGGTGACGAAGGCCACAGCGTCGAGGTGGCCGAGAACGCCGCTCAGGCCCGCGCCGCTCGTGAGCGCGCGCGGCCTGATCTGGTGCTGCTCGACATCTGGATGCCCGACGTCGACGGCGTGACGCTCCTCAAGGAGTGGGGTGCCTCGGGCGCGCTGTCGATGCCGGTGATCATGATGTCGGGGCACGGCACGATCGACACCGCGGTCGAGGCCATCAAGTTCGGCGCAATGGCCTTCCTGGAAAAGCCGATCACGTTGCAGAAATTGTTGCGCGCGGTCGAGCAGGGCCTCGCCAAACCGCAGGCGCGGCTTGCCCCGGCGGCCCCGGTGCCGCTGCACGCCAGCGAGCACGACGGTGACGTCGTCGAGCCGGCCCCGCTTGTTGCGCCGGGCGCGTTTGCGCCACCGGTCGCCCTCGGCCTTCAGCCGGAACAAAGCTTCGAGCTCGACCGGCCGTTGCGCGAAGCGCGCGATGCGTTCGAGAAAGCGTATTTCGAATTCCATCTCGCGCGCGAGAACGGCAGCATGACCCGCGTGGCCGAGAAAACCGGGCTGGAACGCACGCACCTCTACCGCAAGTTGAAACAGCTCGGCGTGGACTTGAGCCGCGGCAAGAAGGGTGTGGGCGTGCCGGTGACGGGGCCGTTGTTGTTCGACAGGTGAGATCAAGGAAGCACAGCCCGTGACCGGCCGTTCTAGACGCTCGGCCTGCCTCGAGGCGGATACGATCCGGCAAACGGGGGTAGCGCATTACCCGTCGAACAAGCAAAGGCCGCGTGTGCAAACACTGAACGAGATGTTGAGTCGAAAGCTGCTGACGTCCGCCCAGCATTCCCAGATCGGAGCCTGGATCGCGCATGCCAAAACCCCGGAAGCAATCATGCAGATGCCGGCACCGCTATGGCGCACGCTCGAGCTGGCCAGCGTGCTGATGAACGTCGACGCCGATCTGACCCAGCCGCCGCTGCTGTCGGAAGGAATGTGAAACCTGCCGGGTTCGCTCTCAAGGAGAACGCCGTCGTTTCATGCTCCAAAACCCTCCTGGTTGCGTGTGGCCCTAGGGCCAAGCCAGCTTCGATCGCTTGGAGGAAATCAACCGGCCCATCCGGCGAGACTGCGTCATGGCGGCGAGCACGCCGCGCCAGCCGAAGGTCGCGGTCACGGCCCGGCGGGCTCGGTCGGCGTAGGAGCCCTTCAGCGCGTCCGCCCCGCGACGTTCGGCCAGTTGCAGGTTGACGACATTGCCGATGACGCCCAAGTGCGTCAACGCTTGCGGGTGGTTGCCGAGGAACGCGTGGCTCGACGGGTCGAGTGCTTCGGCGTACAGGCCGACGTCGTTCGCGCAAGCCACGAGGCGCTCGAGGCAAGCACGCGCTTGATCGATGCGGCCCGCGGAAAGTTCGGCATCGATCAGCCACGAGGTGCAAACGAGAAAGGCCCCTTCTTCGCCTTGGAGGCCGTCTTCTCCCACATAGCGCGCCAGAAAGTCGCCGCGGCCGAGGGTGCGGCGAACGTGGTCGATCGTCGCCTCGAGCCTGGTCCGCGGCAACACGAAGCCGAGCATCGGCGCCAGCAGCACCGCGGCATCGGTGCCGCCGTCGTAGGCCTGGCACAGCGCGCCGCCGGGGGCGCACACACCCCGCTCGAGAATCTCGTCGGCCACCTTTTGCGCTTCGCTCTCCCAGCCGGCATCGAGCAGCTTGCCGGCACGGTTCAGGCCGACCCAGCTCATCAGCTTTCCGTGCACGTGATGGCGGGCCGGGCCGCGCATCTCCCACAGGCCCTGATCGGGCTCGCGCCAATGCGCGGCGATGAACTTCGCCACGGCCGCCAGCAGGCGCCGGTACTGTTCGTCGAGCTTGCCGCCGAGGGCTTCGTACATCAGCGAGAGGTCGAGCATCTGGCCGTAGCTGTCGATCTGCTGCTGCAGGTAGGCGCCGTTGCTGATGCGCACGGGGGCGCTCGCCTTGTAGCCTTCGAGGTGACCCTGCGTCGCTTCGTCGAGCTTCATCGTGCCGTCCACGCCGTACATCGGGCGCACCTCGGGCAGCGAGCGCGCGATGGTGCGCAGCAGGAACTCGTGGAAGCATTTCGCCTCGCCGCTGTAGCCGAGCACGGCAAGCGCGTAGAGCGCGAACGACGAGTCGCGCACCCAGCAGAAGCGGTAGTCCCAGTTGCGTTCGCCGCCGATCGTTTCGGGCAGCGAAGTGGTCGGCGCCGCAACGATCGCCCCGCTGGGCGCGTAGGTCAGCAGCTTGAGGGTGAGCGCGCTGCGTTGGACCGTGTCCGCGAAGGGCCCGCGATAGCGGCAATAGCCGATCCACTCTTCCCAGAATGCCCTCGTCGCCGCGAAGAACTCATCGACGCGGCTGCAGGGGGACTCGCCCGCCACGGCATTGCCGGCGAGCACGAAGTCGCGTCGCTCGCCTTCGGCCACCCGCAGCACAGCCGTCGCCAGATCGCCTTCGATCTCGAACTCGAGCTCGCCGAACAAGGCGGGCATTTCCGGGCCGGCGCGCAAGGCGCCCTCACGGGCCGCGAGTTGCGCCGGTACACGCGCGAACTCCTGCGACGGCCGATACGCCGTCTCCATGTCGACCACGCCCTGCAGGCCCTCGACGCGCCGCACGATCCAGGCCGGGGCATTCAGGTGCACGTAGTCGTTGACGCCGGCGTCGAGCCGCCGGCCGACCGGCATGAAATCCGTGACGGCGACCTTGCCAGAATCCGTGCTGAACACCGTGCGCAGCATGTTGGTGCCGGGCAGGTAGGCGCGCGTGCTCGACCCGTCGCCGCGCGGCCGGATCGACCAGAAGCCGCCACGGTCGGCATCGAGCAAGCGGCACAACACCGGGTCGGCATCGAAGCGGTGCAAGGTCGCCCAGTCGATGCTGCCGTCGCTGGCGACGAGCGCCGATCCGTGGCAGTCGCCGATCAGCGCGTAGTCTTCGATCGGGCGGTAGCGCGGCGAACGCGGCATTCGCGAACGGTTCATGGATGGCGGGCTCAGGATCGCAAGAGTTCACCTGCGGGAGACGCTCACGTCGCCGGCAGCAGGATCGTCACCTGGGTGCCTGCGCCGACGCTGCTGACCACGCGCACGCTGCCGCCATGCAGCTCGGCGATGCGCTTGACGATCGCCAGGCCCAGCCCACGGCCGCCCTCGCCCGTGGCGGGGGCGACGCTGCGGCGGCTCTGGTAGAAGCGGTCGAACAGGTGCGGCACCTCGTCGGCCGCGATGCCCGGCCCGGTGTCGGTGACGCTGACTGCCACAGCGCCTTCGCGCTTGCTCGCGGCCAGCGTGACGAGGCTGCCCGCGCCGCTGAACTTCAGCGCGTTGTCGACCAGATTGGCCACGGCGCGCTCGAACAGGGCGACGTCGAGTTCGACCACCGGCGCCGGAGTGGCCGAGGGCGGCTGGGTCTGCAGTCGCACGCCCCGCTCGCCGGCGCGCGGGGCGAAGCGCAGCGAGATGTCGTCGAGCAGTTCAGCGACGTTGATCACTTCGGTGCGCAGCTTGAACTCGGGCTCGTCGAGCTGGGCCAGCTCGCCCAGCGACTGCACCAGCCGCGCCGCGTTGCGCGTGTTGCGCAGCGCGACCTGGAGCAGTCGGCCGTCTTCGGTCCGCGCCGTGTCGCCGCCCCAGCGCGCCTCCAGCGTCTCGAGGCAGGTGGTGGTCGCGGTGAGCGGCGAGCGCAGGTCGTGCGACAGGTTGCTGACGCCTTCGCGGCGGAAGTGGTCCAGCCGGCGCAGCGTCTCCCACTGCGAGCGCAGCCGTTGCACCATGGCGCCGAAGCCGCGCGCGAGCTGGCCGAACTCGTCGTTCACCCTGGCGGGTGCGAGCAGCAGCGCCTCGCTGTCGGGCGAAGGGGCGCCCAGACCTTCGCGCGAAACCGCGTCCACCGCCGCGCCGAGCTGGTGCAGCGGCCGCGTGACCACGGCGATGATCCAGGCGGCCAGCAGAGTGGCCAGTGCCACCACGCCGACGATGGCGATCAGCGCCGGCTGCGCCAGCGTGTCGCCCCATGCCGCCAGCCGGCCCTCGGGCAGGGCGTCGCGGTGCACCACGAGGTAAAGGTAGCCGGCCGGGGCTGCGCCGCGAGCGCTGTCGGCACGGCTCACCGGCCGGGCGGCGATCACCGCGGCACTGTCCATGCGCTGTGGGTCGTCGCCCATCACATAGGGGGGCCGCGTCTGCGAGATGGCCTTCATTACCGGCGCCAGCGCCACCTTGAAGCCTCGCGGCAGCGGCGTGTGCGCGGTGGATGCCAGCACCAGGCCACTCGCATCGAGCAGGTACAGCTGGGTCTCGGGTTCGAACAGCAGCAGCTGGCGCAGGAAGGCCTCGAACTCGACCGGATCGCTCGCCTGGCGCTCGGTGAGGTCGTGGTACATCCCCGCCACGCGACCCAGGAAGGCGTCGCCGCGCCGGTAGGCGGTCTCGTGCTCGAAGCGCTCGAAGGCGATCAGCACGGTGGCGATCACGCCCAGCGCCGTCAAGGCGCCGGTGACGAAGATCGTCAGCGCCAGCTTGAAGCGCACCGTCATGTCGGCTCGGCCCTTGCCCCGTGTCTCCATCGGGGCCGGCGTCGCGGCTGCGTTGGGGTCGTCATCCCGCGCCCGGCGCTTCGCGCATCTTGTAGCCGGCGCCGCGCACCGTGAGGACGAGCTGCGGGTGCATAGCGTCGGCCTCGATCTTGGCGCGCAGCCGGTTGATGTGGGTCGTGACGGTGTGCTCGTAGCCTTCGTGGCTGTAGCCCCAGACGGCATCGAGCAACTGGGCGCGCGAGAACACGTGACCGGGGTGCCGGGCGAAATGCAGCAGCAAGTCGAACTCCAGCGCCGTGAAGTCGAGCACCGCGCCGCGGCAACGCACCTGGCGCTTGGCCGGCACGATCTCCAGCTCGCCGTTGCGCAGTGTCGAGGGCAGGGCGGGGTCGCTGGCCTGGGCCGCACGCAGCAGATCGGCGCGGCGCAGCAGCGCCTTCACGCGAGCCAGCAGCTCGGCCAGCGAAAACGGCTTGGTCAGGTAGTCGTCGGCGCCCAGCTCCAGCCCGAGCACGCGGTCGAGCTCGGTGGATTTGGCCGTCAGCATCAGGATCGGCGTGCCGTGGCCGCGAGCGCGCAGCGTCTTGCACAGCTCCAGGCCGTCCAGGCCCGGCATCATGCGGGTCGAGGATCAACAGGTCGCTGGCGCGCTCGATTTCGCTGGCCAGGGCGGCCGCCCCGTCGCCCACCGCGGTGACCTGATAGCCGGCCTGGCGCAGGTTGAGCTCGATGAGGTCGCGGATATCCGCCTGGTCTTCGGCAACGAGAAGTCTGGCCGTCATGGCATCAGGGTCGGGATCGGCGCGAATTGCTTACGGCGATTGTGCGGTCGTGCGGCCATCCCGCACACGCCGTCGACAGCGCGATGTGAGCTTCCTGTGAGGTGGCGTGAGGCTGCCGGGACCTGTGCCCGCCACAGTCGCCCGGTGTGTTCAACGCAAGGAAGCGCCGATGAGAACGAGCCTCGATGCCCCACAGGGCGCCGCCGCCACGCAGCCGACACTCGGCTGGCAGGAGATGCTGACGCACCGCAGCTACCTGCTGCGCTACGCGCGCTCGCGCCTGCAGGATCCCTCGCTGGCCGAGGACGCGGTGCACGACGTGTTCGTCGCCGTGCTGTGCGGCCGCGCGCGCTTCGGCGGCCGCGCCGCGCCGCGCTCCTGGCTGGTCGGCATCCTGCGCCACAAGATCGTCGATCTGATCCGCACGCGCAGCGGCACCGACAGCCTCGACGCCATGGCCGACGACGAAGCCGCCGACGAGCCGGTCTGCCCGCGCTGCCGGCCCGACGAGCGGGCTGAGCAGCGCGAACGGCTGGCGCACACGCTGGCACGCATCGACGGCCTGCCGGCAACCCTGCGCCATGCCGTGCAGCTGCGCCTGGTGCACGACCGGGGCAGCGACGAGGTCTGCCGCACGCTCGACATCAGCGAGGACAACCTGCATGTGCGCCTTCACCGCGCACGCCGCCAGTTGCTGGCTTGCGCCGCGGCGTGACGGTGTGCCCCCCGATCGAGGGCCACGGGATCGCCCGCATCGCAACCCGGCGCCGTCAGACCCCTGAGAACCGCCGCCTGCGATGGTCCGGCAGCGACGACGTACGGTGGGCGCTGACGGTGACAGCGCGCGTCACGCGCGCGCCCGATCTGCGAAGTCTCGCAGCAGTGCGCCAAATTCCGTGGGGAACGGGAACACCGATCGTCGGGTTGTTCTGCTGGCCGATGGTGGCCAGCGTGCTCAGGTAGCGCAACTGCAACGCCTCGGGCTGCTGCGCCAGCACCTGCGCGGCCTCGAGCAGCTTGCGCGCGGCCTGCTCCTCGCCTTCGGCGTTGATGACCTTGGCGCCGCTCGCGCTCGGCCTCGGCCTGGCGGGCCATCACGCGCACCATGTTCTCGCCGAGATCGATGTGCTTGAGCTCGACGTTGGCGACCTTCACGCCCCACGCTTCGGTCTGCGAATCGAGATGGCCTGGATGTCGTTGTTGAGCTTGTCGCGCTCGGAGAGCATGGAGTCCAGCCCAGCCGCCGCCGGATCGTGTCGGCCCGACGGGCTGCACGGTCGTCGTCAGCTCCACGCTGGCATCGGTAGGCCAGGCGGTTGCATTGCCGACAAGCAAACACCCGGCCGCCATGCGGCACCGCGACGCGCTTGCCGCAGCCGAACGCCGGGCTTAGACCTTCAGCGCCGCGTCGTCTTCATTCCGAAGGCGAAGGCCGGCGCACGCGAACAGCCGATCACCGAGCCCCTTGCCGAGTTTCTGGCGTCCTACGCGGCCGCGCTGCAACCCGGCACACCGTGGCTATTCCCGTCGCCAGGCGCGAAAACAGGGCACACCGTGGACGTGCAAGCCGTTTCGCCGCGTCGCCGCTGCCGCTGGCCTAGACCCGGACCCTCGTGCTCGGTGCTGGACTTGCATCGCTCGCAGTAGGCAGGACTTTGTCGCCGACCTTCATCCGTTGCCCTCGGCGCCGCTCGGGTCAGCGGCAACTGCGCCAGTTTTTCCGGCGCGATTACACAGGAACTGGAACGACACAAAGCTCAACGGCTTGCAGCGCAGGAACGCGTGCAAGCCGTTGATTTTGAATGGTGGCTCGGGGCGGAATCGAACCACCGACACGCGGATTTTCAATCCGCTGCTCTACCGACTGAGCTACCGAGCCAAGGGGCGAGAGTGTAGCAGCAGGACTGCCCGCCTCGATGCTTTCCCAGACGCCTGCGCTCCTGTGCCGGTGCGATCGGGCACACCTGCTGAGCCGCATTTTTGTGGTTCGCGACGCAGCGGCCGAACCTCCTCGCCCGCACGCGCTCCAATCGGCGTCCACAGGCCGCGCACTACAATGTGCGTCGCTTTCCAGCGTAACGAATCCGAGGACGAAACGTGTTTATTTCCGAAGCTTTTGCACAGGCCGCTCCGGCCGCTCCGGCAGGTGGCGAATCCACCCTGATCACGATGTTGCCGCTGGTGCTGATGTTCGTGGTGCTGTATTTCGTGATGATCCGCCCGCAGATGAAGCGCCAGAAGGAACACAAGGCCATGATCGAGGCAATCGCCAAGGGAGACGAGGTGGTCACCGTGGGTGGCGTGCTCGGCAAGGTCTCGCGCATGGGCGACAGCTACTTGCATGTGGAAGTGGCCACCGGCGTCGAGTTGCAGGTGCAGCGCACTTCGGTGGTACAGGTGCTGCCGAAAGGCACCTTCAGGTAAGCGCGGCGACGCGCGTCAAGCCTTCTCGCAAGCGAGGCGTGAGGGTGACGCGCTGCAGTCAGGGCCTCAGGCCCCAAGGATGTTTCGATGAACCGCTATCCGTGGTGGAAATACGCGATCCTGGCGATCGCGATGGTGGTTGGGCTGGTCTACACGCTGCCCAATTTTTTTGGTGAGGCACCGGCCGTACAGATCTCGAGTGGCAGGGCGACGCTCAAGATCGACAACGCCTTGGTGTCGCGCGTCGAGCAGGCTTTGCAGGCTGCAGGTCTGCAAGCCGACTTCGTGCAGTTCGAGGGCGGCTCGGTACGGGCGCGCTTCCAGGACACCGATACCCAGCTTACGGCCCGCGATGCGATTGCCGCAGCGCTCAATCCCGATCCCAACGACCCCGGCTACGTGGTCGCTCTCAACCTGGTCAGCCGCTCGCCGGACTGGCTGACCGCGTTGCATGCCCTGCCCATGTACCTGGGGCTCGATTTGCGCGGCGGCGTTCATTTCCTGATGCAGGTCGACATGCAGGCGGCTTTGACCAAGCGCGCCGAGGCGTTGACCGGCGATATTCGCGTGCTGCTGCGCGACAAGAACGTCCGGCACGCCGGCATCACGCGCGACGGCGATGCCATCGAGATCCGCTTGCGCGACGCCGCCACCCTGGAGGCGGCGCGCACGGTGCTCACGGAGCCGCTGCCCGAACTGCAGTGGAGCGAGTCGCCCCGGGGCTCGGACTTCATTCTTACCGCCAGCCTCAGGCCGGAGGCGGGGCGCGCGGTGCAGGACCAGGCGCTCAAGCAGAACATCACCACCCTGCACAACCGCATCAACGAGCTCGGCGTGGCCGAGCCGGTGATCCAGCAGCAGGGCATGGACCGTGTGGTGGTGCAGTTGCCCGGCGTGCAGGACACGGCCAAGGCCAAGGACATCATCGGCCGCACAGCGACCCTGGAGTTGCGCCTGGTCGACGACAGCGCGCAAGCCCAAGCCGCGGCGGCAGGCTCCGGGCCAGTGCCGTTCGGCACCGAACGCTTTGTGGAGCGCGGCGGCGCACCGCTGATTGTGAAGCGCCAGGTGGTGCTGACCGGCGAGAACCTTACCGATGCGCAGGCCGGCTTCGACGGCCAGACCCAGGAGCCGGTGATCAACCTGACGGTCGATGCCAAAGGCGCGCGCATCATGCGCGACGTCTCGCGCGAGAACGTCGGCAAGCGCATGGCCATCCTGCTCTTCGAGAAAGGGCGCGGCGAGGTCATCACCGCGCCGGTGATCCGCAGCGAACTCGGCGCTCGCTTCCAGATCTCGGGTCAACTGACCACGCAGGAAGCCAACGACCAGGCGCTTCTGCTGCGCGCGGGCTCGCTTGCGGCGCCGATGGAGATCATCGAGGAGCGCACCATCGGCCCGAGCCTGGGTGCGGAAAACATCGCCAAGGGGTTCGACAGCGTGATCTACGGCTTCGCCGCGATCGCCGCGTTCATGTGCGCCTACTACATGCTGTTCGGCGTGTTCTCGACCATCGCGTTGTCGGTCAACTTGCTGCTGCTGATGGCGTTGCTGTCGATGCTGCAGGCCACGCTCACGCTGCCGGGTATCGCTGCCATCGCCCTGACCCTGGGCATGGCCATCGACGCCAACGTGTTGATCAACGAGCGTGTGCGCGAGGAATTGCGGACCGGCGCCTCGCCGCAGACGGCCATCCACACCGGCTACGAACGCGCCTGGGGCACCATCCTCGACTCCAACATCACCACGTTGATTGCCGGCGTTGCCCTGCTTGCTTTCGGTTCGGGGCCGGTGCGCGGCTTTGCTGTCGTTCATTGCCTGGGCATCCTGACCTCGATGTTCTCGGCGGTGCTGTTCTCCCGCGGGCTGGTCAATCTTTGGTACGGGCGCCAGAAGAAGCTGAAGAGCGTGTCGATCGGCACGGTGTGGCGGCCGGACGCCGATCGAGCGCCGGCCACGCCGGGCTGAGCGAGCCCGACCTCCAATTGCGTTCCTGCCCTGCGGGAGTGCATCGCGGGTCTGGCTGTCACGATCTGCATTGAACCGAAAGAAGCCCGATGGAGTTTTTCCGCATCAAGCGCGACATCCCGTTCATGAAGCACGCGTTTATCTTCAACGTCGTGTCTTTCCTGACCTTTGCTGCCGCGGTGTTTTTCCTGGTCACGCGCGGCCTCCACCTTTCGATCGAGTTCACCGGCGGCACGGTCATCGAGGCCCAGTACGCGCAATCGGTCGACGTGGCCCAGGTGCGCGAGACCGTCGAGGCGTTGGGTTTCGGCGAAGTGCAGGTGCAGACTTTCGGCACTTCGCGCGACCTGCTGGTCCGCCTGCCGCTTCGCGACGACATCGAGCAGAACGAGGTGGTGGGTCGCGTGTTCGGTGCGCTGTGCGCTGCCGAAGCGGGCAAGGTCATGCAACGCGAGACCGTCACCGAGCGCGGCGAACAGATCAGCCAGCAGGTCTGCAGCGCCGATGCCGCGGGAGACGCCGCTGCCGAGCCGGTGCGTCTGCAACGCAGCGAATTCGTCGGACCGCAGGTCGGCAGGGAACTGGCCGTCGATGGCGCGATGGCGCTCGGCTTCGTGGTGGTCGGCATCATGATCTACTTGGCTTTCCGATTCGAATGGAAGTTCGCGGTCGCGGCCATCGTCGCCAACCTGCACGACGTCGTCATCATCCTGGGCTTCTTCGCCTTTTTTCAGTGGGAGTTTTCGCTGGCTGTGCTGGCGGCTGTGCTGGCGGTGCTGGGCTATTCGGTCAACGAGTCGGTGGTCATCTTCGACCGCATCCGCGAAGCGTTCCGGCGCTATCGCAAGATGAACACGCAACAGGTGATCGATCACGCGATCACCTCGACGATCAGCCGCACCATCATCACGCACGGTTCCACGCAGATGATGGTGCTGTCGATGCTGATCTTCGGCGGCGCCACGCTGCACTACTTCGCGCTGGCGCTCACGATCGGGATCCTGTTCGGCATTTACTCGTCGGTGTTCGTGGCTGCGGCAATCGCCATGTGGCTGGGCGTCAAGCGAGAAGATCTCATGCGCGCGGGCGCTGGCAAGCCGGGTGGCGGTGACGATCCGGACGATCCCAACGTCGGAGCCGTGGTGTAGAGTTCAAGCGCCTTCACCATTCGCCAGCCTGTACGCCACCAATGGCCACCGCAGCCAACCCGTCCGCGCTTGCCGCTCAGGCCCGGCGGGTGTACGTGGAAGCGCTGCTGCTCGGAGTGCCGGCCACCGTGCAGACGGTGTTGAACGGCGCTCACCGCCTGGCCAACGAGAAGGCGGATCCGCCCACCGCGCACAAGCGCATGAACGTGGCCATGGATCTGGTGCGCCCGGCGGCGCATTGGCAGCAAACGCTGATCGACCGGCTCTCGACGGGGCCCACCTTGCCGCTCGCCGCACGCACGGGCGCTGGCGCGCAATACGGCGGTGCAAGCGGCGACATGCCGCCGATGGCGCTGGTCGATGACGACACCATAGAAATCGAGATCCTCAGTTCGCGGCTCGCGCTTGCGATGATGGACAAGGCGTCCTGGGAGTTCACCGACCTGCGGGCGCGCTTGTCGAGCCTGGAGCGGCGCGAGGAACTCGACGGGGCCGACATCCTTCGCCCGCACGTGGTGGCTCGCACGGTCGTCGACACCTGGTGTGGGGCGGGGTTGCCGCTCGATCATTGGGTAACGGTGCAACAGGTCCTGCAAACAAGTTTCGGCGAGTTGATCGAAGAGGCTTATCACGAAACCAACCGTTGGTTGATGAGCGAGGGCGTGCGCCCTGAGATCGATCTGCGACCCTACATTCGCCGCTCGCGCGGCGTGAGCCCGTCGGGAACGCCGGTGACCACGGGATTCGGCGACATGGCCGAAGAGCGATCACGAGGCCGGCGCGGCACTGGCAGCGGTGGCAAACACGAGGGCGGTTTCGGAGGAAGTGGCGGCATCGGCAGCAGTGGTAGCAGCGAAGTCGGCGAAGAAACGCGGTTGATGACGCGCATGACCAATCTGCCGCGCGGCGTTGGCCATGCGGAAGCCGTGCTCGGCAGGCTCAACAAGCTCGTCGGTCGGCAGGTCCCTCAGTTCGCGGACACCACGGCGCCTCAGAGCTCCCCTGGCCTGAAGCAGGCGATCGCCGACGCGCAGGCCGGCATCCAGCGCCAGCTCGGCGCGGCGACGCAGCAAAGCAGCGGCGGCCAGATCAGTACGCCGGCGCTGCTGCAGGAGATGAGGCAGCGCAAGGCCGTGCTCAAGCAGGCAGCGACCACGCCGGTCGAGCGCGCCACCATCGAGATCGTCGCCCTGCTGTTTCAGAGCATCCTGATGGAAGAGAAGATTCCCGCCCAGGTGCGCGTGTGGTTCGCGCGGCTGCAGATGCCGGTGCTGCGGGTCGCGGTCAGCGAACCCGATTTTTTTGCGACCACCGACCATCCGGCCCGCAACCTGATCGACCGCATGGGGGCGTGTGTCATGGGCTTCGATGTGAGCGCGCGCGCAGTCGGCGACGCCCTCGACAAGGAGATCAAGCGCGTGGTCCAGGTGGTGGAGGCTTATCCCGACACCGGGCGGCGCGTGTTTCAGACCGTGCTGACCGAGTTCGAGCGTTTCCTGGAGCACTATTTCAGCAACGAGAACGCGGCCACGCGCAAGGGCGTGTCGCTGGCACAGCAGGTCGAACAGCGTGAGACGCTGGCAATTCAGTACACCATTGAGTTGCGCAAGATGCTCGACCAAATGCCGGTCCAAGAAGGCGTGCGCATCTTCTTGTTCCAGGTCTGGGCCGATGTGCTGGCCACGACGGCGCTCAAGGCAGGAGCTGGCAGCGAAACCACCAAAGTCATGAAGCGTGCTGCCGCGGACCTGATCTGGTCTGCGGGCGCCAAGGTTTCGCGCGAAGAGCGGGCCGACGTGATCCGCCGCCTGCCGCCGCTCTTGAAAACGTTGCGCGCGGGCATGGCCGAGGCCGGGCTGCTGCCGGAAAAGCAGGACGAGCACATCCAGTCGCTCAACGACTCGTTGGCTGCGGCGTTCACCGCGAAGGCGGCCGCCATCCCTGCCGAGCGGCTCGACGAACTGATGGCGCGCCTCGATGATCTGGAAGAGCTCCTGCCCGACGCCGATGACATGGTGATCGACGAGTCGATCGTGATGGACCTGTCGGGCCACGAAAGCTCCGAACTCCAGATCGTCACTGACGGCGGCTCGATGCCCACGCCGGCCA
>NZ_JACDCU010000355.1 GCF_013817365.1 Methylibium sp.
CGCTCGGCCACCACCGCGACGACATGCTGCAGACCTTCTTCCTCAACATGTTCTTCGGCGCCAAGCTCAAGGGCATGCCGCCCAAGCTGGTGAGCGACGACGGCAAGCACGTGGTGATCCGCCCGCTGGCCTGCGTGCCCGAGCACGACCTCGCCGCGTGGGCCGCGCACCGCGCCTTTCCGATCATTCCCTGCACGCTGTGCGGCAACCAGGAAAACCTTCAGCGCAAACAGATCGGCCAGATGCTGCGTGACTGGCAGCGCCAGTTCCCGGGCCGTGTCGAGAACATGGCCACCGCAATGGCCAACGTGGTGCCCTCGCATTTGCAGGACCGGAACCTCTACCCGTTCCAGGGCCTCCAAGCGACAGGCCGGCCCGATGCCACCGGCGACAAGGCATCGACGAAGACGACGAGGGCTGCGCGCCGGCACCATCCGAGGCCACGGCGATACGCTGGCACAGCATTGAGTGAACTCCACCGAACCGCGAGAAACGCTTTCGACATGAAACGACGCAGTCTCTTTGCCGTTCTCGCTACCGCCCTGATGCTCGGTGGGTGCGCCGGCATCAGCACGGTGGCGGTCGATGTGTCCAGCCAAGGCGACTGGCCCGCCGGGCGCAAGCCCGGCACCTACGCGATCGAGCGGCTGCCGTCGCAGCAGGCCAGTCCGGCAGAGCAGGACCGCATCGAGGCCGCGGCACTGCCGGCCATCGAGGGTGCCGGTTTCGTGCGCGCGCCGATCGAGGAGGCCGACGTGCTGATCCAGGTGGGCGCGCGTGCTTTCGAGGTGGCCAGCCGTGACCCCTTCGCCCACTCCCTGCACTGGCGGCACGACTGGTGGTTCTACCGGGGTTATCACCCGTTCATCTACGGTCCGGGCTTCGGGCGTGGCTTTTACTACAACGATTTTCCCGATATCCAGCGCGAAAGCGCGGTCCTGATGCGCGACCGTCGCAGCCAGCGGATCGTCTACGAGACCCGCGCCACCGTGGTCGGCCGCTGGTCGTCGCCGGTGCTGCTGCCCTTGCTCTTCGAGGCGTCGATGAAGGACTTTCCGACGCCGGCGATCAGCCCGCGCACGGTGACGATGACCTTGCCGCCGGGCTGATCGAAGGGCGCGTCGGTGAGCCTCAGCCGGGCGAAGCGAGTTGCAGGAGGTCGGCCCGCCAGGCCCTGAGCTGGCGCTGCGCTGCCTGGCGCTGCTCGGCGGTGGTGCCGTTGTGGAAGTCGGCCGCCAGCGCGCAGTTGTAGGACATGAGCTCGTCCTGATAGCGCCGGTAGTCCGCGTCGGGGGATCGCTTGACCCTTTGCCACATCGCTTGCAGAGGCTGGGTGCCGGGCGCAACGCCGTCGGCAGTGGGTGCGCCGCCTTGCATGGCCCGCAAGGCCTGTGCAAGATCGCGCTGGCGGCGCTCGCGTTCGGTCAGCCAGCGCTCTGTATCGAAAGACGATTGCGCAACGCCTCGCTCGAGCCTCTCGCGCTGCTTCCCGTCGAGCTTGCCGTAGAGCTGCTCAGTGCGCTCGCGCAGCCGCTTGACTGCAGCCACCCGTCGTTCAGCGGGCTCGGGCGAGAGGTACTCCTCGCGCAACTCCGCGGCGGCTTCGGCCTGCTTGGCCTCCAGCCGGTCGAGCTGCGCCGCGTCGAAGCCGACCGCCAGCACCGCGGCCCCCGGCAGCGCGTGCTGAACGGCGCGGTCGAGCCGAACGCGGATCTCCTGCACCCGCTCGCACACGCGGGCCGACGTGGTGTCGTTGAGAATTTCCCCGGCGGCACTGTCCAGCAGCGCGGCGTAGTCGGGCAACTCGCTGCGGCGGTTCCACTCGAACCAGCCGGCGATGGCGTCGCGCACTCGCGGCGCCTGCGTCGGCGCGAACTCGACATAGCCGTCGAGCCACCAGTACATCAGCGTATCGGCCTGGTTGTAGGCCAGCCGCAGCGTGCTGCAACCCGCCATCGAGATCACCGCAAGGGCGGCCGCGATAATTCGCCACCTTTTCAACCTGCCGAGTTCGAGCATGCTGGACATCGTGATCATGGCCGCCGGCAAGGGCACCCGTATGAAGTCGAACCGGCCGAAGGTGTTGCACACCTTGGCCGGGCGGCCCCTATTGCAGCATGTGTTGGCGATGGCCACGGGGCTGGGAGCAGAAAGCTTGATCACGGTCACGGGCCATGGCGCCGCCGAGGTCGAGGCGGCGATGCGCGCGGCCTTTCCTTCGGCACCGCTCGCCTTCGTGCGCCAGGAGCCGCAGCTCGGCACCGGCCATGCGGTGCAGCAGGCGGTGCCGGTGCTGCACGACGCCCCCGAGGCCACGACGCTGATCCTCAATGGCGACGTGCCGCTCATCGAGGCCGCCACCGCTCGCGCGCTGATCGAGGCTTGCAACGGTCGCCGCTTGGCGCTGCTCACGATCGAACTGCCGGATGCCACTGGCTACGGCCGCATCGTGCGCGAGGGCGGCACGCCTGGCCAGAGCGGCACGACCGGTGCCGCTGTGCGGGCGATCGTCGAGCACAAGGACGCCACGCCGGCGCAACGCGCGATCCGCGAGGTCTACACCGGCATGATGGCCGTGCCCACGGCCGCGCTCAAGCGCTGGCTCGCCGCGCTGAACAAGGACAACGCCCAGGGCGAGTACTACCTGACTGACATCGTCGCGATGGCCGTCGCCGACGGCGTGCCGGTGGTCGCTGCGCAGCCGGCGAGCGAAACCGAGGTGCTCGGCGTCAACAGCCCGCTGCAGCTCGCCGATCTGGAGCGGCGCTTCCAGCGCGCCCGCGCCGAGGCGCTCATGGAAGCCGGCGTGCGCCTGGCGGACCCGGCGAGGTTCGATGTGCGCGGCGAACTCGTCTGCGGCAGCGACGTGGATATCGACGTGAACTGCGTGTTCGAGGGGAGCGTGCACCTCGGCGACGGCGTGCGCATCGGCGCGAACTGCGTGGTTCGCAACGCGCGCATCGCGGCGGGCGCGGTGCTTCACCCCTTTGTTCACATCGACGGGGAAGCGCTGGGCGTTCGCGTTGGCGAAGCTGCGCTGGTCGGTCCCTTCGCCCGGCTGCGGCCCGGTGCCGATCTCGGCCCCGAGGTGCACATCGGCAACTTCGTGGAGGTGAAGAACGCGCAACTTGCCCGCGGCGCCAAGGCCAACCACCTGGCCTACCTGGGCGACGCCACCGTCGGTGAGCGGGTGAACTACGGCGCCGGCAGCATCACCGCCAACTACGACGGCGCCAACAAGCACCGCACGGTGATCGGCGACGACGTGCACGTGGGCAGCAACTGCGTGCTCGTCGCGCCGCTGACGGTCGGTGCGGGTGCGACCATCGGTGCCGGCAGCACGCTCGGCAAGGACGCGCCGCCCGGCCAGCTCACCGTGGCCCGCGCCCGGCAGACCAGCTTGGCGGGCTGGCAACGGCCCGAGAAGAAGCGCTGACACCGTGTGCCGCGCGGCCTATCGGGCGAATTGCACGCACGCCGCCTCCGCGGCGCGGGCCGAATTCGGCGGCAGCGCTAGCATCGACGCGCCATGAACCGGCCCAAGGTCGCCACGTACTACGCCCGCCTGAAGGTGGCGCACGATGCGCCGCCGGAGGTGGTGCGCACCGCCTACAAGGCCCTGGTGCAGAAGTACCACCCGGACCGCCACCAGGGCAGCCTGCGCCACCAGATCGTGCTGGCGGCGCTGAACAAGGCGCATGACGTGTTGAGCGACCCGGCCCGCCGCGCGGCCCATGACCAGTGGATTCGCGAGGAGGAAGTCCGCCTCGGCTGGCGCGAACCGAGCGGCGAGTTCCGGCTCGGCCTGGGCGTGCGCATGGAGCTGGTGGTGTCCAGCCTGCGCCATGACGGTCTGCCCCTGGGCGAGGCCCTGCGCATGCACCTCACGCGGGGTCAGCGTGCGGCTCTGTGGCTCGCCTTCGGCGCCACGCTGGTGCTGCTGGTCGGCGGCGCAATGGGCTATTTACGAAACGACGACGACCCTTTTCGCCGCTTGGGCCCCTTGCCGCCGCTGACATCCTTTTTGCCGGCCACGTCGGGCACGCCATCGCCTGTGGCCTATTCGGCCTCCTCGCCGCCTTGAACCGGCAGCGGCAACTCGCTGCCGAAGCGGGCTCGCTTGATCGCGAAAAAGGCCCGCACGTTCCGGACATTGGCATCCGAGGACAACAGCCGCGCCGTCAGGGCCTGGTACGCCGCCATGTCGCGCACCGCCACGACCAGCATGAAGTCGGGCCCGGGCGATACGCGCCAGCACTGCTGCACGGCCGTGTCGGCCAGGGCGCGCACCTCGAAAGCGTCGAGCTTTTCTGCGGCCTGC
>NZ_JACDCU010000356.1 GCF_013817365.1 Methylibium sp.
GGCCTACACCCTGGCGACGCTGTTGCACTTCTATGCCGGGGTGCAGCGGGCGCATGCCGCCGGGCTGCGGCGCAACCGCTCCATCGATCGAGCGCTGACAGAGACCCGCAAGCCGGGCGCCTACAACGTGCTGACGACGGGAGCCGGCTTGCTCAGCCTGCTGCTCGTGCCGATTCCACCCGTCCAGGTGTTCGGTGTGGCGGGCGCCTTCGGGACGGCGCTGGTCTTCGTGACGGTTTTCTTTCTGGTGCCGCCCCTGCTTCGGCGCTGGGATACCCAGCGCTGGCCGAGTCGCAGTTCCGGCATGGGCCGGTTCGGCCGGCTGGCTTCGCGGCTGGCCTTGTTCAGCCTGCGGCATCCGAAGGCCGTCATCGGCGGTGCGATCGCTTTGTGCATTGCGAGTATTCCGCTCGCGACTCAGGTGAGGGTCGAATCCGACATCCTGGCGTTCTTTAGGCCGGATCACCCCCTCAGTACGCAAACGAAGCTCATCGAGTCGAAGCTCTCGGGCGTCACCTCGCTGGAGATCTCGCTGACCGGCAGCGGGCGCGACAGCCTTAGGAATGTAGACAGCCTGCGCTCGATCAGCGAATTCCAGCAATGGCTGGAACAGCAGCCGGAGGTCGACCGCGCGGTCTCGATGGTCGATCTGGTCGAAGAGATGCATTGGGCGATGAACGACGAGCAAGCCGCCTTCCGAGCGCTCCCCGGCAACGACCGTTTGCTGAGCCAATACCTGCTTGTCTATGACGGGCGCGATCTCTACGAACTGGTGAACCGCGATTTTCAGCGGGCCAGGATCGTTCTCAGCTTGAACGTGCACGGCACACAAGGCATCAGCCAGGTCATCGAGAGAATCCGCGAGCGAAACAAGGCTCAGCCTCTCCCTGGTCTGGTACTGGATATCGGAGGCCACGGCCGGCTTTTCGCCGACCAGGTGGACCTGCTTGTCCAAGGGCAATTGAACAGCTTTGCAGGAGCGTTCGTTCAGATATTCGTTCTCATGACGCTGCTGTGGCGCTCGCCAGTCGCAGCGGCGCTGTGCATCGTTCCGAATCTCGCGCCGCTTTTCTTCGTATTCGTTCTGATGGGTGCGACCGGTATTCCTCTGGATCTGGCCACGGTCATGATTGCGAGCCTGGTGCTCGGGATCACGATCGACGACACGATCCATCTGTATCACGGCTACCGAAATCGCTTGAAGGCGGGAGCCGCGCCGGTTTTCGCGATTGCCCGGAGCTTCGAATCGTCCGGGCGCGCCGTGCTGGCGACGTCGCTGTTGTTGATCGCCCAGTTTGCATTGCTGGCCGCGTCGGACTTCATCCCGACATCGAACTTCGGGCTATTGACCGCAGTCGGGCTTGCCGCCGGGCAGTTGTTTGAACTGCTGGTGCTGCCCGCCTTGTTGCTTGTGGCCAGACGGCGAGGGCCGGCAGGGGCGTCACCGGAAAAGCGGGCAGCACCGGCGCCTGCGATCGCGATGCAGCAACGCCGTGTGTTGGTATGTCGGGGTCGAACTTGCAACCAGGCCGGAGCAGCCGCGGTCTGGCGGCGGCTGAGAGATGAGCGACGGCGGCTTGATCTGCACGACCCCGCGACAGGCATCTTGATCACCAAAACCAGTTGCCTCGGCCCCTGCCGGTTGGGACCGGTGTTGCAGGTGTTTCCCGAAGGGGTCTACTACTGCCGAATCGACGAGGCAGGGCTCGACCGAGTGATCGGCGATCACCTGGTCGGTGGACGCGTCGTGGACGAACTGGCGTTATCGCCCGAGCGGAGCGCTTGAGCGTGTACGGGTACACGTCGCTGGCGACATGATGCAGCTGCAGGTTCATGAAGCGCAGCGCCGTCCGCCCCCCAAGACAAAGGGTGTGCGGGCTAATCACCAAGCGTAGACTTAATTGCGGTGAGGTCCGGTACAGATCATCATCGGTCCGACGGACATTTGATGCGACTTGTGAAGGGGACCAATGAAGGCCTTGGATTTTTTCGATGGCTTGTCTTCGCCTGGGTCCTTTGGACGCAAGGCGGCCAGGCGGTTGGCCCTGTGGAGCATGGCGTTTTCCCTTGTGGCTTGTTCGGCGATTGCGACGCATCCTCCGGCGCCGCGCTTGGTCGACGCCCCCAACCTGCGCTACAAGATCGGACCGCTCGACACGCTGAGCATCGTCGTGTGGCGAAATCCCGAGTTGTCGTCCACCGTCACAGTGCGGCCGGATGGCTTCATCTCCACGCCCTTGGTCGAAGACGTGCAAGCTGCGGGTCGAAGCCCCGCCGACCTGTCTCGCGAGGTCGAGAAGGCATTGGCCAAGTACATCCGCGACCCCGTCGTGAGCATCGTGGTCGGAGGGCTCCAAGGAATTTCAGGAGGATTCCAGGGGGTCTTTTCGGACCAGATCCGCATCGTTGGCGAGGCCGCCAAGCCGCAGGCCGTGCCTTACCGCCAAGACATGACCATCCTTGACGTCATGATCCAAGTAGGTGGCGTGACCGACTTCGCCGATGGCAATGCCGCGGTCCTGATTCGCGGCACGGAAGGCGGCAAGCAATACAGCGTGCGGCTCCGGGATCTGCTCAAGCGCGGCGACATCTCTGCGAACGTGGCGGTGATGCCGGGTGACATCATCATCGTCCCGCAGAGCTGGTTCTAATCACCGTGGTCACGCCACGGTCGCTCGCACCGCGTCGCAGTTTCCTGAAGTCGCCGCTATGGGCGCATGCCGCGCTCCCATTGAGGCGGATCGCCCTGCTCATATGGGCCGCCGCGCCCATTGTTGTTCCCACGACCCTATGCGCCCAGACCAGGCTGCCCGTGGTCACGATCGACGGTGGATTGACGGCTAGCGACAACGGTGCGCTGAGTGCCTCGGGGCAGGAACGAGGCGAGTTCATCACTTCCATTCGACCCAAGGTGTTGTTCGGCAGGCGCGGCGCAGGCCTCGAGTTCGATGTCGAAGCAGCGGCCACCTTGCTGACGTTTGCTAACGGAACTCAGGACAACGACGTTCTGCCAGACGTTCGCGCCGGGCTCAAGGCCACCGTCGTTGAGCGACTGCTGTACGTGGGCGCAGCGGCCCACGTGCGCCAGTCCGAAATCGACCCGTTCGGCTCCCGGTCGGGCGACACGACCGGCGACAATCGGCGTACTCAGGGTACCTACGGCGTGAGCCCGACGATCGAGCGCGAGTTATCGACCAACTCCTCGCTTGTCGCGCGGCACGACATCACGCTCACGACCAACGGCGCAGGCGAGAGCTCGAGACTGATGTCTCATCGCAGCTTGATCCGAATCGAAAGGAAGCCAGTCCCGCTAGGAGCAGCGGTGGAGTTGTCCAGGTTGGAAAACGAGTTGGAGGAGTTCGCGGAAAGCCGCTTCACGCTGGACACGCTGCGTCTGCGCGGCAGCATCCACCTCGAAGATCAGGTCGTGCTCGGGGTGGTGGCGGGCAAGGACCGCAGCCGGTTTGTACTCAGCGATCACACTGACTCGCTCTACGGACTCAGTGTTCAATGGAATCCCGGGCCGCGCACGGAGCTGTCGGCGACGCTCGAGCGTCGTTTCTTCGGTAGCGCCGGCGTCCTCGCATTGAGCCACCGGATGCCTTTCATGTCGTTCGCGCTCACAATGAGCCGGCAGCCGGTCACGGCATCGACATCGCTGGGTGTGCTCGGGCAGGGATCTGACCTACGCGGCTTTCTGGATGCCATTCTCACCACGCGCTACCCCGATCCCGTGGTGCGTAGCGGCCTCGTCGACACAGTCGTGACGAACCGGGGTCTCGACACGCGTCTGCCGAATGCGATCGATGTGGTGGCCGAGTATCCGCAGCTCGAGACCAGAATCAACGCGACCTGGGTCTGGCTCGGACCGCGCAACACCGCTTCCTTGGCGTTGTATTCACAGACCCTGCGCCAGCTCACTCGCGAAGGCGATCCGCTGTCGACGCTGATCGCTGCGATTGCCGACAACCGGCAGACGGGCGGATCGTTGCGGTTCAATCGCAAGCTCACGCCGCAGCTGTCGGTGGAGACGAGTGCACGGTGGTCAAAAATCACGGGGCTCTCGGCCCGCGACGGCGATGACAGCGAAGAGAAGAGTTATCGATTTTCACTGATGAAAAACGTTTCGCCCCGCACGAGTGTTTCGGCCGGCGTGCAAATCAACCGGTTCACGACAACGGTCAGTCAATTGAACTCATACGATGCCACACTGCTGTTCGTCGGCATGAGCCACCGCTTTTGAGCCGCAGATGTTCGAATCGCATTTCGGATTCAGCGCGCCGCCGTTTCAGCTCAGCCCCGATCCGAGCTTCT
>NZ_JACDCU010000050.1 GCF_013817365.1 Methylibium sp.
CAACCTGCTCGCCTCGCTGCACGACGCACCGCTGCGCAGCTGGCGCCCGCGCGGGCGTTCGCTTTACCTGCTGAGCACGGGCCAACGCCATGCGTTGATGAGTTATGGCCCGTTCAGTCTTTCCGGTGGCTGGGTCTGGCGTTGGAAGGACCACATCGACCGGGCCTTCATCGCGCGCCACGGCCCGGATTCCGATCGCGCGGCATGATGCAGTCGTCAGGGTTGCAAGCTGCGCTGTAAGCCCGGCGGCCCGGCCGCGACACAAACTAAATTCCCGGAGTTCCGAACGATGCACGCCACCCTGCCGCTGCTGCGCCAGACCGATTTCCCCGCCCTGCGCCGGCGCCCGCTCGAGACGCTGCAGGTCAACCTGGGCTACCGCTGCAATCAGAGCTGCCTGCACTGCCATGTCAACGCCGGGCCGAATCGCACCGAGATGATGGACGCCGACACGCTGGCGCTCGTGCGCGAGGTGCTGGTCGCACGCCGTATCAAGACACTCGATCTGACCGGCGGCGCGCCCGAACTCAACGAAGGTTTTCTCTCGCTGGTGACCGATGCGCGCGCGCTCGGCGTGCACGTGATCGACCGCTGCAACCTCACCATCCTGTTCGAGCCGGGGCACGAGAAGCTTGCCGAGTTCCTGGCCGCGCAGCAGGTCGAGGTGGTCGCATCGATGCCCTGCTATTCGGTGAAGAACGTGGACCAACAGCGCGGCAGCGGCGTGTTCGACAAGAGCATCAAAGCATTGCAGAAGCTCAATGCGCTGGGCTACGCGCAGCCGGGCAGCCCGCTTGTGCTCAAGCTCGTCTACAACCCGCAAGGCCCTGCGCTGCCGCCGCCGCAGGAGGCACTGGAGGCCGACTACCGGCGTGAGTTGTTCGAGCACTTCGGCATCCGCTTCAACCAGCTCTACACCCTGGCCAACATGCCGATCCAGCGCTTCGGCAGCACGCTGGTTTCCAAGGGACAGTTCCAGGGCTACATGCAGTTGCTCAAGGACAGCTATTCGCGCGCCAACCTCGAGGGCGTGATGTGCCGCAACCTGGTGAGCGTCGACTGGCAGGGCGATCTCTACGACTGCGATTTCAACCAGCAGCTCGGCCTGCCGCTGCCCCCGGCCGGCGCGGCGCCTCGCCGCGCGGTCGGCGGTGAACGGCCCCATGTCCTGCCCATCGCCGGGGCGCGACCGCATCTGCGCGATCTGCTCACCCGCGCGCTCGACGACGACCCGATCGCCGTGGCCGACCACTGCTACGGCTGCACCGCGGGGCAGGGCAGCAGTTGCGGCGGCGCGCTGAAGGCGGCGGCATGAGCGCGGAAGAGGGGCCCCGCGCAGCGGGGATCGCAGCGCGAACGCCGCCGTGCCGCCGACTGGGTGGCGTCTGGAGTGGTGCGACTCTGTCGGAGGCGGCTTGATGAACAAGAAGCTGCTGCTGGCAGCGCTGATCGCCGCCGCGGTCATCGCCTTCTTTGCCTTCGGCGGGCACAACGAGTTGAGCCTGGAGGCGATGAAGGCACGGCAGGCGCAGTTCGCCGAGCTCTATGCGCGCCAGCCGCTGACGGTGCTGGCCGCCTACTTTGCCATCTACGCGGCGGTCGCCGCGCTTTCGCTGCCCGGCGCTGCGGTCATGACGCTGGCCGGCGGCGCGCTGTTCGGGCTGTGGATCGGCACCTTGGTGGTGAGCTTCGCCTCGTCGATCGGCGCCACTCTCGCCTTCCTGGCTTCGCGCTACCTGTTGCGCGACACGGTGCAGCGCCGCTTCGGCGACAAGCTCACGGCGGTCAACGAGGGCGTGGCTCGCGATGGCGCGTTCTACCTGTTCACGCTGCGGCTGGTGCCGCTGTTTCCCTTCTTCGCGGTCAACCTGCTGATGGGACTCACGCCCATGCGCACCCCGGTCTTCTACGGCGTGAGCCAGCTCGGCATGCTGGCCGGCACGCTCGTTTACGTGAACGCCGGCACGCAGCTCGGGCAGATCGAAAGCCTTTCGGGCATCGTGTCGCCGGGCGTGATCGGCTCCTTCGTGCTGCTCGGCCTGTTCCCGCTGATTGCCAAGTGGATCTCCGGCCTGGTGCAGGCGCGGCGTGTGTACAAGGGTTGGGACAAGCCGAAGACCTTCGACCGCAACCTCGTCGTCATCGGCGCGGGCGCGGCCGGCCTGGTCTCGAGCTACATCGCTGCCGTGGTGAAGGCCAAGGTCACTCTGGTCGAAGGCCACAAGATGGGCGGCGACTGCCTGAACTTCGGCTGCGTGCCGAGCAAGGCGCTGATCCGCACCGCGCGCTTCATGAAGGACGTGCGGGCGGCTGAGTCGCTGGGCGCGCACGACGCACAGGCCAAGGTGCGCATCGAAGACGTGATGGCGCGCATCAAGCGCGTGATCGCCGCGATCGAGCCGCACGATTCGGTCGAGCGCTACACGGGTCTGGGCGTCGAAGTGCTGCAGGGGCACGCCGTCATCACCTCGCCGTGGACGGTGGAGATCGACGGCAAGCCGCTCAGCACGCGCGCCATCGTCATCGCCGCCGGTGCGCGTCCTTTCGTGCCACCGATTCCGGGCATAGAACAGGTGCGCATGGTCACCTCCGACACGCTGTGGGACCTGCAGGGCGAGCCGGGCCGGTTGGTCGTGCTCGGCGGCGGGCCGATCGGATGCGAGCTGGCGCAGGCCTTCGCGATGCTCGGCGTGGCGGTCACGCAGATCGAGAAGGGGTCGCGCGTGTTGTCGCGCGAGGACGAGGACGCTGCCATGCTGGTGAGCGAATCGCTGCGCGCGGAAGGCGTGCAACTGCTGCTCGACACCGAGGCGCTGCGTTGCGAAGTGGTCGCCGGCGAGCAGCGGCTGTTCGTGCGCCGCGATGGCAAGGAGCAGGCGATCGCCTTCGACACCCTGCTCGTCGCCGTGGGCCGCGTCGCCCGCACCGAAGGCTACGGCCTCGACAAGCTCGGCATCGAGCTCACCAAGCAAAAGACGATCGAGGCCGACGCCTTCCTGCAGACCCGGTTCCCGAACATCTACGTCTGCGGCGATGTCGCCGGCCCCTACCAGTTCACGCACGTCGCCGCACACCAGGCCTGGTTCGCGGCGGTCAACGCGCTGTTCGGCCGCTTCAAGCGCTTCAAGGCCGACTACCGCGTGATCCCGCGCGTGACCTTCACCGAGCCCGAAGTCGCGCGGGTGGGACTTTCGGAAGCCGAGGCGCGCGAGCAGAAGATCGAAGTGGAAGTGGTGCGCTACGGCCTCGACGACCTGGACCGCGCCATCGCCGACGAAGCCGCGCACGGCTACGTGAAGCTGCTGATCGCGCCCGGCAAGGACAAGATCCTCGGCGCCACCATCGTCGGCGCGCATGCCGGCGAGCTGCTGGCCGAGTTCACCCTGGCGATGAAGCACGGCCTGGGGCTCAACAAGATCCTCGGCACCATCCACCCGTATCCGACGTGGAGCGAGGCGGCCAAGTACACCGCCGGTGAATGGAAGCGTGCGCATGTGCCGCAACGGCTGCTCGCCTGGGTCGAGCGCTACCACGCGTGGGAGCGCGGCCACCGTGGCGCGGCCGCTGCGAGCCCGGCCGGCGAGGTCGGGATCGGGAAGGGCGCATGAAGCTCGCCATCGTGATGCCGGTGCTCGACGAGGCGGGTGTCCTGCCGAAAGCTTTGACGCGGCTGCAGGCCCTGCGTGCGCACGGTGCTGAAGTGATCGTCGCGGACGGCGGCAGCCAGGATGCCTCGGCGGCGCTGGCCCAACCGCTGGCCGACGCCGTGCTCGCCGCACCCCGCGGGCGAGCCCGGCAGATGAACGCCGGCGCAGCGGCGGCCGCGAGCCACGGCCCCGGCGACGCGCTGTTGTTTCTGCATGCCGACACGCTGCTGCCCGAGGCGGCGTACGAACTCGTCGCCGAGGCCTTGCGCCACCATGCCTGGGGCCGCTTCGACGTGCACATCGAAGGCCGCTCGCCGGCGCTGCGCCTCGTCGCCGCGCTGATGAACCGGCGCTCGCGCTGGAGCGGCATCGCCACCGGGGACCAGGCCGTCTTCGTGCGCCGCGATGCCTTCGACGCGGTGGGCGGTTTTCCCGACCAGCCGCTGATGGAAGACATCGAACTGAGCAGCCGCCTGAAACGCCGATTCGGCCGGCCGGCCTGTCTGCGCGCGACGGTGCAGACCTCCGGGCGCCGCTGGGAACGGCGCGGCGTGTGGCGAACCATCGCGCTCATGTGGCGGCTGCGGCTGGCTTACTGGCTGGGCGAGAAGCCGGAGCGCCTGGCCGAGGCGTATCGCTGAAAAGCGATGAGGCATTCCTTGTCGAGCTGCCGGCCGCGTATGGAGCGCGCCGCCATTGCATTGCTCCTTGCGCGTGTGAACCGCCCCGCTTTCTCGCTGCGCCCGCCGTGCCCGAGGCCCGCGTCATGAGCACGCGAGTTCTCGTTTTTGCCAAGGCACCCGAGGCCGGGCGGGTCAAGACGCGTTTGATCCCCGTGCTCGGCGCACAAGGCGCGGCGGACCTTGCGCGGCGGCTGCTGCATCACGCGGTGGCCGAGGCGCTGGCTGCCCGGCTGGGCCCGGTCGAGCTGTGCGCCAGCCCGGCGCTGGACGATGCAGCGTGGCGCGGCACGGCGGTGCCGAGCGCAGTCGTGCGCAGCGACCAGGGCGAGGGCGATCTCGGCGAGCGCATGGCACGCGCGGCGCAGCGCGCACTGCAGACGGACGACGCCGTGCTGCTGATCGGCACCGATTGCCTCGCGCTCGATGCGCCGCGCTTGCGCAGCGCCGCGCAGCAACTGGCGCTTCATGGCGCCACCTTGCATCCTGCGCACGACGGCGGCTACGTGCTGCTCGGCCTGACCCGCTTCGACGCCACGCTGTTCAACGGCATCGCCTGGAGCACCGCGACCGTGGCCGCCACGACGCGCGCGCGTTTCGCCACAATCGGCTGGCCGCTGCACGAGGGCGAGACCCTGCATGACCTCGACGAACCCGTCGACCTGGCACATCTGCCTGAAGACTTCTCGCCAGAGCATCGACTTACAAGGCGATCGACATGACCCCATTGATCGCGCTGCTTCTGGCGCTTACCACCACGTCGGTTCTCGCCGAACCCGTCTGGGTCGGCCGCTTCGCCGACGGCACCGAAGCCTGGCGCAACGTCAGTCTCTCCGACAAGCTGACCCCGACGCGCTACACAGCGATGACCTGGGACGGCGTCGCCGCCATCGAGGCGCAAGCCGATGCCAGCATGTCGCTCTACGCGCGCCCGCTCATGCTCGACTTCACCGCCGCGCCGGTGCTGTGCTGGCGCTGGCGCATCGACGCGCCGCTCGAGAAGGCCGACCTCGCCACCAAAGCCGGTGACGACTACGCCGCCCGCGTCTACGTGAGCTTCTCGCTGCCGCCCGAGCACTTGAGTTTCGGCACCCGCGCCAAGCTCTCCATCGCCCGCGCGATCTGGGGCGATCAGGTGCCCGACGCGGCGCTCAACTACGTGTGGGACAACCGCTATCCGGTGGGCACCACGCGGCCCAACGCCTACACCGATCGCACGCGCATCATCGTGGCGCGAAGCGGCGCTGTCCACGCCGGCGAATGGGTGACCGAGCGGCACGATGTCGCAGCCGATCTGCAGGCTGCGTTCGGCGATGCGGCCACCCAAGGCGCCAAGGCCGTGCAGCTCGCGCTGGCCAGCGACACCGATAACACCGGGGAGGCTGCGCGCGCCGGCTTCGCCGACTTTCACTTCGTCGCACGCGAGAAGGCCTGCGCTTTCGCGGCCGCACCGGCGGCGAAACCCTGACGCCAGCGCAACCGGCGCTCGGTGCCTGAGGCCCGCAGGGTCGAGGCGACAGAATCGGCACATGAACAAGGCCTTCACCAAGGAAAGCGACGCCGACGCGGATGTCGGCGACGACGAGTCCGAGATCGGGCTGCCTCCTCTGCCCACGGGCACAAGAAACTACCTTACGCCGGCCGGCTATGCGCGCTTGCATGCCGAGCTGTTGGCGCTGATAGACGACGAGCGGCCCCAGGTGGTCGAGACCGTGTCATGGGCCGCCAAGAACGGCGACCGCTCCGAGAACGGCGACTACCTCTACGGCAAGAAGCGCCTGCGCGAGATCGACCGCCGGATCCGCTTTCTCACCAAGCGCCTGGAAATCGCCGAAGTGGCCGACCCGAGCGTGCACTTCGGTGCCGACCAGGTGTTCTTCGGCGCGACCGTCACCTACGCCCAGCCCGACGGCACCGAACGCACCGTGACCATCAAGGGCATCGACGAGGCCGATGCGCTGGCCGGCGAAGTGAGCTGGATCTCGCCGGTCGCCCGCGCGCTGCTCAAGGCACGCGAGGGCGACGAAGTGCCGCTCATGACCCCGGCCGGGCCGCAGACGATCGAAGTGGTGACGGTGCGCTACCCCGCGCCGCCATAGAGAGCAATCTTCTTCGCCGCTTGAGGCCGTCAGGCCACGCTGCCCTTGACGCGCAGCGCCGCGATGCTGGCCTCGTCATGGCCGAGTTCGCGCAGCACAGCGTCGCTGTGCTCGCCCAGCCGGGGCGCGCGCTGGCGCACGGCACCCGGCGTGGCCGAGAGCCGGGGCACGATGCCCGGCACCGCGATCGTGCCGCCGGCCAGCGCCGGAATGCGCTCGATCGAGCCGCGTGCCGCGAAGTGCGGGTCGGCCGCGAGGTCCGCAATGGTGTAGATGCGGCTGGCCGGCACCTCGGCGCGGTCCATCGCCGCGAGCACTTTCTCGAGGCTGCGCTGAACGGTCCAGTCGCCGATCGCCGCATCGAGCTCCAGCGCCCGCGCGGCGCGGCCGTCGTTGTGGGTGAGTCGCGCATCGTCGGCCAGGTCGGCGCGGCCGATGGCCGTCATCAAGCGCCGGAAGATGCTGTCGCCATTGCCGGCGATGAGCACGAAGCGGCCGTCGGCGCACGGGTAGGCATTGGAGGGTGCGATGCCGGGGAGCGCGCCGCCCGCCGGCTCGCGCACGTCGCCGAAGGCGTCGTACTCGGGCAGCAGGCTCTCGGTGAGGTTGAACATCGCCTCGTAGAGGGCGAGGTCGATCATCTGGCCCTGCCCGCCGCGGGCGTCACGCTGATACAGCGCGAGCAGCACGCCCATCGCGCCGTGCAGACCGGCAACGGTGTCGCCGAGCGAGACGCCGGCGCGCACGGGCGGGCGGCCCGGCTCGCCATTGAGATGGCGCAGCCCGCCGAAGGCCTCGCCCACTGCGGCGAAGCCGGGCTCGCGTGCGCGCGGTCCCGTCTGGCCGAAGCCGGAAAGGCGCAGCATGACGAGGCGCGGGTTCAGCGCGTGCAGCGCGTCCCAGCCCAGGCCCCAACGCTCCAGGGTGCCGGGGCGGAAGTTCTCGATCAGCACGTCGGCATCGCTCAGCAGCTCGCGCACCAGGGCCTGGCCCTCAGGCTGGCGCAGGTCGATTGCCACCGACTCCTTGTTGCGCGATTGCGCGTCCCACCACACCGAGGTGCCGTCCTTGAGCTTGCGCCATTTGCGCAGCGGATCGCCGGCACCGGGCGGCTCGACCTTGATGACCCGCGCGCCGAAATCGGCCAACGTCTTGCCGGCGAACGGCCCGGCGATCAACTGGCCGAGTTCGATCACCTTGATGCCGTCGAGGATCTGCATGCGCGTTCGGGCGGTGGAGCGGCGTGGCCGGGGGAAGGGCCGCTTATTCTGACGAGCCCTCGCGCGCTCGACCAGCGATCCAACGGAGAAACTGGGTCTAGCCGCCTCAGGGCTTGACGCGCGCCACGCGCAGCACCGAAGGCGAGCGCTTGAGCGCGCGAAGCGTGTCCGCCAGGTGCAGGCGGTCGCGCAAGCAGAGCAGCAGGCGCAGCTCGGCGGTCTGTCCGGCACGCTCCTCGTTCATGTCGATGTGAACGATGTCGGCTTCGGCGCCGCTGACGGCCGAAGCTATCTGCGCCAGCACGCCCTTGCCGTTCGTCAGCAGCACGGTCACGGCGGTCTCGAAGTTGCGCTGCGGGGTGTCGGACCATTCGACGGTGATCCAGGGCTCCTTGTCGCGCTCGAACTGGCGCCTGCCGATGCCGCAATCTGCCGTGTGCACCAGCAGGCCTTCGCCGCGGCCGAGGTAGCCGACGATCGAATCGCCCGGCACGGGACGGCAGCACAGTGCGAGCTGGAGCGTCGCCCCCTCGCTGCCGTCGAGCACCACGGTGCCGTGCGCAGGTGCGCCGTCCTCGGTGCCGTAGCGGCCGAGAGTGAGCGTCACCGCGTCGGGCCGCGTGCCGCGTTCGGCCTGCAGTGCAGCCAGCCGCTTGGCGACGATGGCCGGGATCTTCTTGCCCAGGCCGATGTCGATGAGCAACTCATCGCGCTTCCTGAGCCCGGCCCAGCGCAGCAACGCCTGCCAGAGCTGCGCGTCGGTGTCGCTGCCGGTCTCGTCGCCTGCGGGAAGCTGCAGGCCTTCGGCGCGGATCGACTGGGCCAGCAGCTTTTCGCCGAGGCTGAGCGATTCCTCGGCCTCCATGTTCTTCAGGTAGTGGCGAATGCTCGAGCGCGCACGGCCGGTCCGCACGAAATTGAGCCAAGCCGGGTTGGGCCGCGCGCTCGGCGCGCCGATGATCTCGACCACGTCGCCGCTGCGCAGCGGCGTGCGCAGCGGGACCGACTCGCCATTGACCTTGGCGGCGATGCAGCGGTCGCCGATGTCGCTGTGGATAGCGTAGGCGAAATCCACCGGCGTGGCACCGCGCGGCAGCGCGAGGATTTTGCTCATCGGCGTGAACACGTAGACCGAGTCGGGGAAGAGATCGATCTTCACGTGCTCGAGGAACTCGGCCGCGTCGCGCGTCTCGTTCTGGATGTCGAGCAGCGACTGCACCCACATGGCGCCGAGGTGCTGCGCATCGCCGCTGCCATGCGCCTTGTAGAGCCAGTGCGCGGCGATGCCGGCCTCGGCCACCAGATGCATCGGCTCGGTGCGGAGTTGAAATTCGACCGCGGTGCCCAGCGGGCTGACCAGCGTGGTGTGCAGCGACTGGTAGCCGTTGGCCTTGGGAATGGCGATGTAGTCCTTGAAACGCCCCGGCATCGGCTTGTAGAGCTGGTGCAGCACGCCCAGCGCCAAATAGCATTCGGGCAGCGACCCCACGACGATGCGAAAGCCGAAGATGTCGTTGACCTGCGCGAAGCTCAGGTGCTTTTCTTCCATCTTGTTGTAGATGGAATAGAGCGTCTTCTCGCGGCCCGAAACATCGACCACGAGCTTGGCGGTCTTGAAGGCCTTTTCCACGTCGAGCTGTACGCGCTCGACGATGTCGCGGCGGTTGCCGCGTGCGCGCAGCACCGCCTTCGAGAGCGCCGCATGGCGCCAGGGCCGCAGGTACTGGAAGCTCAGCTCCTGGAGCTCGCGGTAGGTCTGGTTCAGGCCCAGGCGGTGCGCGATGGGCGCGTAGATCTCCATCGTCTCGCGGGCGATGCGTTCGCGTTTGGCCGGCTGCACGGCCTGCAGGGTGCGCATGTTGTGCAGCCGGTCGGCCAGCTTGATGAGGATCACGCGCACGTCGCGCGCCATCGCCAGCAGCATCTTGCGGAAGCTCTCGGCCTGCGACTCCTCGCGCGTGGAGAAGTGGAGCCGGTCGAGCTTGGTCAGTCCGTCGACCAGGTCGGCGGTGGGAGCGCCGAAGCGCTCGATCAATTCGACCTTGGAGGTGCCGCAGTCCTCCATGGCGTCGTGCATCAGCGCGGCCATGATGGCGGTGGCGTCGAGCTTCCAGCCGGCGCACAAACCTGCCACCGCGATCGGGTGGGTGATGTAAGGCTCGCCGCTGGCACGGAACTGCCCGAGGTGGGCTTCGTCGGCGAACTTGTAGGCCTCGCGCACGCGCTTGATGTCGGCCGCGCTCAGATACGAAAGTTTCTTGGTCAGCGTGGCGAAGGACGCCGCGGCCGCGTCGCTGACCGCCGCCTCGGCTGCCGGGGCCTCGCTGTTGGAGCCCAGCATGAAGGCCGGCAGAGCCTGGCTCAGCTTTTTGCGAACGGCTTGGACGGCACGGGAGGGCATGAGTTCATGGTAGCGCGCGGGTTCACAGGGTGCGGCGAAGGGCGCGGCAGGCCTCAGGGAACGGGCTGGTTATCGGGCGGACGGCGCAAAAAAGCAAACGGCCCGCGGAGGCGGGCCGTTTGCTGCGCGGGTGCGCTTCAGGTCACACGGGCACTTTTCTCAACATCTCGATCCCGACGTGGCCTTCGGCGATCTCGCGCAAGGCCGTCACGCCGGGCTTGTTCTTGCTCTCGACCTTGGGTGCGTGGCCCTGGCTGAGCATCCGCGCGCGGTAGGTCGCGGCCAGCACGAGCTGGAAGCGGTTGGGAATCCTGGCGAGACAGTCTTCGACGGTAATGCGGGCCATGGGGTGAGTCTCCGGGACGAACGAAAAGGGGTGGGATCGGGCATCAATCCAGGTCGAGGGCCTGAAACACGGCCGCCTTGCTGCGCCGTTGACTCGCGTATTTTAGCCGTTGCGCATGAACGATTGCCTTGAGGTCGAACAAGGCCGTCTCGAACAGGGCGTTGATCACGACGTAATCGAAGTGTCTGGCCTGCGCCACTTCCTCCCGCGCATTGGCCATGCGCGTGCCGATCACCTGCGCCGGGTCTTCGCCGCGGCGCTCCAGCCGTTGCAGCAGCTCACCCCAACTCGGCGGCAGGATGAAGACCAGCACCGCGCCGGGGAACAGCCGCTTGATCTGCAGCGCGCCCTGCCAGTCGATCTCGAGCACCACGTCCTCACCGCCGGCCAGACGCTGCTCGATCGCCAGCCGCGACGTGCCGTAGAGGTTGCCGTGCACCTCCGCCCATTCAAAGAAGGCGCCTTCCATCACCATGTCTCGAAACTGCGACTCGGCGATGAAGTGGTACTCATAGCCCTCGACCTCCTGCCCGCGCGGCGCGCGGGTGGTGTGCGAGATCGACACGGCCAGACGGCCGTCGAGTTCGAGCAGGGCCTTGACGAGGGTGGATTTGCCGGCGCCGCTGGGCGCTGCGACGACGAACAGATTGCCAGCGGTGGGATCGACGTCGCCGACGGTGCGGTCGCTCGAGGTGCTCATGGTCGCCTGATCATCGTTGACTCGTAGGGCCCATGGCTTGCGGGTGAGGCGCCTGCGCCCCGCTTTGCGGTGAAGAGAAGCGCGCGCCGCGTTGGATTTCGGAAGTTGGCCGTGCAGCGAAACTCGCGTGGTCAGTCTATCAGTCGTGACTTTTCGCAGGTTCGGCGGCCTGCGTTGCGAAGCGTTGCGCATGTGCCTCGAGCATGAACCCGTACGAGACCGGCATTCAATTTGCTCGGTTGGCTTCTGGAATCAAACCATGAACGTCGTTGCTGCCTCCCTGCCTGCTTGCGTTGTGATCGTCATGGGCGTGTCGGGCTCCGGAAAGACGCTGGTTGCCACCTTGCTGGCCGAGCGCTTGCGGTCGGAGTTCGCGGATGCCGACGCCTTCCATTCGACCGCCAGCCTGCGCAAGCTGCGCAGCGGCAATGCCCTCACGGATGGGGACCGCGGGCCGTGGTTGCGCGCGCTGGCGTCATGGATCGACACCGTGCGCGGCGAGGGCAGGCGGGGCGTCCTGGCCTGTTCGGCACTCAAGCGAAGCTATCGCGAGACCCTCACCGCCGGCCGAGACGGCGTGAGGCTCGTCTACCTCAAAGGCGACGCCGAGCTCATCAGTCGCCGCATGAAGCAGCGGCACGGGCACTTCATGCCCTCCGCTCTGCTGCAAAGCCAGCTTGACACGCTGGAAGAGCCGCAAGCCGATGAGAACCCGATCGTGGTTTCGATCGACGCCGACCCGGGTGCGATCGTGGCAGAGATCATTGCCAACCTCGCGAAGCGGGCGCCGCTGTTTTGAGGGTGCTCAAGGCCGGCCGCGCAGGGCAACCGTCCTGGTGCTCGACGGCATCTTGTGAGCGACATGCTGGAATGGGCTCTTGGCGGCAATGTCGCCCGCGACGAACTTGCGCTGGCCGAACACGCCGTTGTCGAGCCAGTACTCCACGGGCAGGGCAGTAAGGCTACTTCTCCGACAGAGTCGAAAGAATTCCGTAGCTCATCATCAGGAGCAGTCCTCCGTGCAGCAGCGTGCCGAATAAGCCCGCAACTAGCCAACGGCGCCGCACGCGTGGCAGCTTGCCCTGAAGCGCGAGCTTCTCGTCGACCGAGGGTTCGATGAAGCGGTAGGGGTTGTTCCAGGCCAGCGACTGTGCAAGCTCCGGCGGCAGAGCTGTTCGCGGTGCGGTGCGGTGCGGTGCGGTGCGGTGCGCTGACGAGCTCGATGCCATCGCCGACAGCCTCAACGGCAGACCCCGCGCCACGCACAACTGGCGCACGCCGCTCGAGGTGTTCGCGCAGACGCTGGCCAGCGCTCATCAACCCCCCGGTCTGTCTGCAGCGTGCGTCGTCATGCAAACACCCCGATCAGTTCGTCATTGAGCAGTTCGTCATAGACGGCCAGCGGATGGGGCAGGCTCTCCACGGGCAGTGCCACGTGCTGCGGCAATGCCCTCGGCGCGTGCAACGCCGGCGGGCAGCATGAGGGCGCGTTCTCGCCTAGGCGCACCGCCGGCACCGCCTTGGTGGTGCCATGCACACGGGCAGCATTGGCGATCTCGTCGAGCCAGCGCCGGACATGCACTTGGCCAGCTCGACCGTGAGGCGCAAGCCGCTGGCTTCGATAGTCGCCGCCAGCGGCGTCTCGAAGCGCACACGGCTTCGGGCTCGAGGCGCTTGAGTGGCGCGAGCCATGCCTTCGATTGGCTGATGCTGGCCGCGTAGCCGCGCTCGCCGATCTCGCACAGCAGCACGCTCGCCGGCATCCAGCGCGGGCTCGCTTGCTCGATGCGCTCGCTCAGGTAGCCCTTTGTATGCGTCGAGCTTGCACGCTCGTGCAGGTCGAGGTCCGTAGCGACACGCCTGCTGTCACGCAGGTAGCCGGCCAAGCAAACCGATCGACAACGCGCGTGTGGAGAGCTTCAACGGCCGGCTGCGGCAGGAATACCTCAACGCGCATTGGTCCTTGTCGATGAAGGATGCGCGCGACAAGATTGCGGCCTGACGCACTACTACAACGAGAGTCGTCCCCACTCCGCACTAGACTGGGCCACACCCGCAGAGTTCGCCCGCAACTGCCGGCTCAAGCCGAGCAGTTCCGATCCCCCAAAAGCCGGAAGTTCCCATCTCTAAACGGTACTGAAACGGGTACAGGGTTGCTATGAACCGCTGTGCCAGAAAGAAATTTGCCACCACAAGTCATCCTCACAAATGAAGAAGGGTTTTTGAGTATGGAAGGTCGAATCACCATCGAGCGGATCCTAGATATCGCCCGGTGGGCACCTAGCGGTGACAACACTCAGCCTTGGCGTTTTGAGATCGTCGACAGCGATTCCGTCATAGTGCACGGCTTTGATACGCGCAAGGACTGTGTCTACGACCTTCAAGGTCGAGCCAGTCAACTCTCGATAGGTGCGCTGCTGGAAACTATCGCCATCGCTGCAAGTACCTACGGGCTGCGTGTGGAAACCCGGCGCCGATGTGACGCACCTGACGTTCAGCCGACCTTCGATATCAAGTTTTCATCTGACATCGAGATAATGGAAGATCCATTGGTGCGGTTTATTACAGAACGCAGTGTGCAGCGCCGCCGTTTGAGAGTGCGGCCACTGACGCTGACAGAGAAGCAGGTTCTCGAAGCTTCAGTCGGTGTGCATTACCAAGTGAAGTGGCTCGAGGGATGGGCCAATCGATTTCGCGCAGCCCGGCTGATGTTTCGCAATGCAAAGCTTCGAATGATCATGCCGGAGGCTTATCAAGTCCATCGAAGAGTCATCGAATGGAACGCAAGTTATAGCGAAGATCGAATTCCTCAGGCCGCACTGGGGGTGAGCGCGCCCACCGCATGGCTGATGCGGTGGGTCATGCGCAGCTGGGCGCGCGTTGAGTTTTTCAACACCTACTTGGCCGGTACGTTGATCCCTAGACTGGAGATGGACTTCGTACCGAGCTTGGCATGTGCTGCACATGTCGTAATCGCAGCGCGGAAGACCCCAGAAACTATCGACGACTACATACTTGCCGGGCGCTCGGTGCAAAGATTCTGGCTAACTGCAACAAAACTGGGCCTTCGTCATCAACCGGAGATGACGCCACTTATTTTTGCAGGGTACTTGAAGGCGGATATAGCATTCACAAAAAACGAAAATGTGAAGTTGTTCGCCGCCAGCACAGCAGCTGATACTTTCGAGCTAATCGGTGATGATATGGCACGAGCTGTCTGGATAGGGCGTATCGGGGAAGGACCGGCCGCCAAAGCAAGATCCCGGCGTCTTAGTCTTGAAACTCTTCTCGTATCAGATAGAAGGTAGAAGTGTGAACTCGTTATTGTTGACCCGCTGCGATAGACAGGTTGTTGAAAACGCTTTTCGGGCTCGAGTGCTATTGACAGGACCGCTCAAGGGATTTCTACGTTGGTTCTCAAGCCGGAGTGGGGTATGGCCGTTGATGGGCGGCTGGATAATTGCATTTCCGATCTGGGC
>NZ_JACDCU010000357.1 GCF_013817365.1 Methylibium sp.
CCCTTGGCCGCTGCGGTCGCCTCAATCTCCAATGTGCGTTCCATCATCATCTCCGGTCACACCACGATGCGTGGCCGGAGGAAATATGCCGAGTGCGCTACCTGTCTTGCCCCTTGCTGTGCGACTGCGACCGCACGATCGTCTCGGCATATTCCTGGACTCGGAATAGTGGCGCCTATGCCGATGTCGGCATAGGCGGCATTCCTTCGCCACGCATCTGCTGCAGGCGGGCTACGACATCCGTACGGTGCAGGAGTTGTTAGGCCATAGCGATGTGCGCACTACGCAGATCTATACGCACGTGCTCAACCGGGGAGGGCGGGCGGTGTTGAGCCCGCTGGATGCGATGTGATCGGGCTGCTCGAGGCGCAGCTCACACCTGCATGTTCATGATGTCCGTGTAAGCCTGCACCAGCTTGTTGCGCACATGCAGCGTCGCCTGAAAGCCGATCTGCGCTTTCTGCATCGACACCATCGTCTCTTCCAGGCTGACCGATGGGTTGCCGAGCTGCACCTGCTGCTGCTGCTGCGAGGCCTGCAGTTGCGTGGCGCTCACTGACCTGAGCGCCTGGCTGAAGCTGGTGTGAAAACTCGCACCCTCCGCAGCGCCGGCTGCCGTGCTCTGGCGCACGCGCTCGGCTACCTGCGGCATGCCGGCGCGGGCCGCGGCCTGGGCAAAGTCGAAGGGCTTGAGCTTCATGTCCATGGAGCCGGATGCTAGGGCTCCCGTTGGTACGCAATGGGGCGAACTGGGCGCCATTGCGGGGCTTGTTCGCCGCTTGTCGCGCTTCAGTGCGTTGAAACAATGCCGAGGCACACCCGGGTTCGCCCCGAGGTGCGCGAACAACAACAACACCAACACACAGAGCCGCGACGCCCCCCTACGCCCACGATGGACACCGCAATCGCCCCCCTCGGCAACGCCAGCGCCGCCACCCTGATTTCGCCCACGCAGCCGGGGGCCGAGGCCGGCTTCGGTGCGCGTCTGGCCGCCTTGCCGCCGGGGCGCAAGATGATGCTGGGCTTCGGCGTGATGGCACTGGCCGGCATCGCGCTGGCCATGTCGATGTGGTCCTCGCAGGGCAACTACAAGGTGCTCTACGCCAACTTGTCCGACAAGGACGGCGGCGCCATCCTCGCGCAGCTCTCGCAGATGAACGTGCCCTACAAGCACGCCGATGGCGGCAGCGCCATCCTGGTGCCGGCCGACAAGGTGCACGACGTGCGCCTCAAGCTCGCCTCCAGCGGCCTGCCCAAGGGCGGCGTGGTCGGCTTCGAGCTGATGGACAACGCCAAGTTCGGGCAAACGCAGTTCCAGGAACGCCTGACTTTCCAGCGCGGGCTGGAGGGCGAGCTCACGCGCTCCATCGGTGCGCTGTCCGCGGTGCAGAGCGCACGCGTTCACCTGGCGCTGCCCAACCAGAACGGCTTTTTCCGCGAACAGCAGAAACCCAGCGCCTCGGTGCTGCTCACGCTGCACCCGGGCCGCCTGCTCGACCGCGCACAGATCGCCGGCATCGTTCACCTCGTCTCCAGCAGCGTGCCCGAGATGAACCCGAAGGCCGTGAGCGTGCTCGACGCCAGCGGCGCCTTGCTCTCCGGCGCGCCGCAAGGCAACGCCTCCGGCATGCTCGACGCGCAGCAACTGCAATACGTTGCGCAGATCGAAGCCAACTACACGCGCCGCGTGTTCGACATCCTCGAGCCCGTGCTCGGCCGCAACAACCTGCGCGCGCAGGTCACCGCCGAGATCGATTTCACGCAGACCGAATCCACCTCCGAGGAGTTCGCACCCAACCAGGGCCGCGACGCCGAAGGCAAGCCCGTGCAAGCCACCGTGCGCAGCGAGCAGAGCGCCCAGTCGGGCTCGGGCAGTGCCGGGTTGCCGGGCGGCGTGCCGGGGGCCGCGAGCAACCAGCCGCCCGTGCCGGCCACGGCGCCGGTCAATGGCAGCGCCGCGCCGCTGCAGGCCGCGCAGGCGGGCACGCAAGGCGGCAGCAGCAGCCGGCGCGACGCCACCATCAACTACGAGGTCGATCGCACGGTGCGCGTCACGCGCGCCGCCACCGGCAACGTCAAGCGCCTCAACGCCGCGGTGGTGGTCAACCACCGCTCCGTCACCGACGCCAAGGGCAAGACCACCACCACCGCGCTCACGGCCGAAGAGCTCGACAAGCTCACCGCGCTCGTCAAGGAAACGGTGGGCTTCAACGCAGAGCGGGGCGATTCGGTCAAGCTCATCAATGCGCCCTTCAGGGTCGAGGCACCCATCGCCGAGGTGCCGCTGCCGCTGTGGCAGCAACCCGGCACGCAGGACCTGATGCGCACATTGGCGGTGCCCGGCGCGCTCACGCTGCTGGCGCTCATCATCGTGTTCGGCGCGGTGCGCCCAGCGCTCAAGGCGGCGCAGTCGCCTCGCCCGGCGCCTCGCCTGGACGCGGTGGTCGACGACGTGCAGACGCTGCCCGCCGCGAACCGCGCGCCGCTGCCGCAGCTCGAGGCGCCGGTCGCCGACGACCGCCTCACGCTCGCCCGCAGCATCGCCAAGGAGAACCCGCAGGCGGTGGCCAACATCGTGCGGGGCTGGGTGAGCAAGGAGTCCTGAGCATGGATGACGAAGGACTCGAAGACTCGGCCATCCTGCTGATGTCGCTCGGCGAGGAAGAGGCCGCCGAGGTGTTCAAGCACCTCGCGCCCAAGGAAGTGCAGCGCCTGGGCGAAACCATCGCCCGCATGAAGACGGTGCCGCGCGAGCGCGTGGAGCAGATGCTCGAGCGGTTCACCACCGCCGCGGCCGACACCAGCATGCTGGTGAGCGACACCGACGAATACATCAAGGCCGTGCTGCGCCGCGCGCTCGGCGACGACAAGGCCAACCTGCTGATCGACCGCATCCTGCAGGGCGGCGACGTCTCCGGCATCGAGAGCCTCAAGTGGATGGACCCCGGCTCGGTGGCCGAGCTGCTGCGCAACGAGCACCCGCAGATCGTCGCGGCCATCCTCGTGCACCTCGATTTCGATCAGGCGGCCGACGTTCTCAAGCAGTTTCCCGAACGCCAGCGCAACGAGGTGATGGTGCGCGTCGCCACGCTCGACGGCATCCAGCCCAGCGCGCTGAAGGATCTGAACGAGGTGATGAGCAAGGTGCTGGCCGGCGGCGAGCGCATGAAGAAGGCCACCATGGGTGGCGTGAAGACCGCCGCCGAAATCATCAACGTGATGGGCTCGACGGTGGAGACCTCGGTGCTCGACTACATCCGCGAGGCCGATGGCGACCTCGCGCAAAAGATCATGGACAACATGTTCACGTTCGACGATCTGCTCAAGATCGACGACCGTGGCGTGCAGGCGCTGCTCAAGGAAGTGCAGAGCGAATCGCTCGTCATCGCGCTCAAGGGCGCCACGCCCGAGCTGCGCGAGAAGATCTTCACCAACATGTCCACGCGCGCCGCCGAGACGCTGCGCGAAGACCTGGAGTCTCGCGGCCCGGTGCGGGTGTCCGAGGTCGAGGCCGAGCAGAAGGAAATGCTCAAGATCGTTCGCCGTCTGGCCGACGAAGGCCAGGTGGTGCTGAGCGGCGGCGGTGATGACCAGTTCCTCTGAACGCCAGCCGGCCGGCGCGCCTGATCCGGGCCGGCAGCCCGGTGCACGCGACCCCGCCGCGCGCACGCGGCGCTTCGACGAGCCCAAAGGCGCGGCGTCTTTCGCCGAGCGGGCGGCGGCCGATGCGGCGCTGCATGAGCGTTCGCCGTTCAGCGCCGGTCCGGCCGCATCGTTCGCGAGCGGCACCAGCGCCAGCGCCGGCGCAGGCGCAAGCGGGAGTGCGAGTGCGAGTGCGAGTGCGAGTGCCGGCGCGCGGAGCGGTATGCGGACCGGCACCGGCGCGTCCGGCGCTGCGACGGCCGGCGCCAGCGGCAGCTACACGCGCTTCATCCCACGCGAAGAGGTCAAGAGTTTCTCGGCCTGGACGCCCGACAGCTTCGGCACCACGGCGCCCCGCGCCGAGCCGGGCGCCGGCGAGTCGGCTCCCGCCGGGCCGCCCACCCCGGCCGAACTGGCCGCGCAATTGCAGGCCGCTCGCCAGTCGGGCTACCAGGACGGCTACCGCGACGGGCTCGTCGCACTCGAAGCTTTCAAGCAGAGCTACGCGCAGCAGATCACTGCGCAGATGGGCACGCTGGCGGGCACGTATCGCGCCCAGCTCGAGCAGCTCGAGCACGGCCTCGCAGTGCAGGTCGCCGAGGTGGCTCTGGCGTTGGCGCGGCAGGTGGTGAGAAGCGAGTTGGCGACCCGACCGGAGTTCGTCGC
>NZ_JACDCU010000358.1 GCF_013817365.1 Methylibium sp.
GCCGCAGGAGTTCTTCGGCACCGCGGTGGCGACCGATGTGGCGCGCGCCGTGCGGGCCGCGCTGGCCGAGCTGGAGCGGCTGGGTGCGAGCCTGGTCGATGTGAGCCTTCCGCGCACCGAGCTGTCCATTCCCGTCTACTACATCATCGCGCCGGCCGAAGCCAGCTCGAACCTCTCGCGCTTCGACGGTGTGAGATACGGACACCGGGCGACCGACTACACCGACCTGCTCGACATGTACCGCAAGAGCCGCAGCGAGGGTTTCGGGCCCGAGGTCAAGCGCCGCATCATGATCGGTACCTATGTGCTCTCGCACGGCTACTACGACGCCTACTATCTCCAGGCCCAAAAGCTGCGCCGCATGATCGCTGACGATTTCCAGGCCGCCTTCTTGCGCTGCGACCTCATCGCCGGCCCCGTAGCGCCCACGGTGGCCCGCAAGCTCGGCTCGCAGAGCGACCCGGTGGCCGAGTACCTGACCGACATCTTCACCCTGCCAGCCAGTCTGGCGGGCCTGCCGGGCATGAGCGTGCCGGCCGGTTTCGGCGAAGCCGGCATGCCGGTCGGGCTGCAGCTGATCGGCAATTACTGGCAGGAGGCGCCGCTTCTGCACACCGCGCATGCGCTCCAGCAGGCGACGGACTTCCACCTCCGCGTGCCGCACGGCTTTTGAGATGAGCCCTCCCGCACTCACCCGCGGCTACGAGGTCGTCATCGGCCTCGAGACGCACACGCAACTCGCCACGGCGTCGAAGATTTTTTCGGGCGCCTCGACGGCCTTCGGTGCCAGCCCGAACACCCAGGCAAGCGCGGTCGATCTGGCGCTGCCCGGCACGCTGCCGGTGCTCAACCGCGGCGCGGTCGAGCGCGCGATCCGCCTGGGCCTGGCGGTGGGCGGCACCATCGCGCCGCTGTCGATCTTCGCGCGCAAGAACTACTTCTATCCCGATCTGCCCAAGGGCTACCAGATCAGCCAGTACGAGCTGCCGGTCGTGCAGGGCGGCACGGTCGAATTTCACCTGGCCGGCGTGCCGCACAGCGTGCGACTGACACGCGCGCACCTCGAAGAGGATGCCGGCAAGTCGGTGCACGAGGGCTTCGAGGACCAGTCGGGCATCGACCTCAACCGGGCGGGCACGCCGCTGCTGGAGATCGTCTCCGAGCCCGACATGCGCTCCAGCAAGGAGGCGGTCGAGTACGCCAAGGCATTGCACGCGCTGGTGGTGTGGCTGGGCATCTGCGACGGCAACATGCAGGAGGGCAGCTTTCGCTGCGACGCCAATGTGTCGGTTCGCCGCCCGGGCGCGCCTTACGGCACCCGGCGCGAGATCAAGAACCTCAACAGTTTTCGCCACATGGCGCAGGCCATCGACTTCGAGGTGCAGTGGCAGATCGACCAGATCGAAGACGGCCTGCAGGTCCATCAGGCCACCGTGCTGTTCGACGCCGGCACGGGCGAAACGCGCGCCATGCGCAGCAAGGAAGACGCGCACGACTACCGCTACTTCCCGGACCCGGACCTGCCGCCGCTGGTGATCGAGTCGGCCTGGATCGAGCGGGTCAGCGGCGAGATGCCGGAGCTGCCGCGCAGCATGGCCGCGCGCTTCGAGCGCGAGGACGGGCTGGCCGCCGCCGACGCGCTCGTGATGACGCAGAGCCTGGCGTTCGCGCGCTTCTACGAGTCGGTCAAGGCGGCCGGGGCGCCGGCCAAGATGGCCGCCAACTGGCTGATGGGCGAAGTCTCGCGCCGGCTCAACGCCGAGGAGCGCGGCATCGAAAGCAGCCCGATCGCTCCCGAGACCCTGGCCGCGCTCATCGCGCGCATTGCCGATGGCACGGTTTCCAACAACGGCGCGAAACAGGTGTTCGACGAGCTCTGGATGTTCAGTTCCAGCCGCGACGCAGTGGTGCCCGGCAAGGTATTGCCTTCTTCGACCACGTTTTCGGCGGGTGCAGGGACCGCCGAAGTCGACGCGGTGATCGCCGCCAAGGGCTTGAAGCAGTTGTCCGACAGCAGCGAACTCGAACGCATCGTCGATGCCGTGCTTGCCGCCAACCCGAAGTCGGTCGACGAATACCGCGCCGGCAAGGACAAGGCTTTCAACGCGCTGGTCGGCCAGGCCATGAAGGCCAGCAAGGGCAGCGCCAACCCGGCCCAGCTGGGCGAACTGCTGAAAAAGAAGCTGGCCTGAGTACGGCCGGCCGGCCCGCAGCGAGCGAGCCCTCCCGGCTCAGGGCCGCCCCGCCCCAGTCAGCAGCCGACTACAGGCTCAGCGCCCCGCGCCGGCCAACGCCGACTGCGGCAGCGGTCCCAGCGAACCCGGCTCGGCGCCGCTCCACAGGCGCCTCAGACGCCCCAGTTCGGCGTCGTACAGGCCGTTGACGCGCTCGAGTTCCGCCTGCTGATTGAGGCCCAGCGCGCGCTGCGCCTCGATGCTCACGTCCACCGCATCGATCTGGCTCGTCAGCTTGGCCGGCACGGGCTTGCCGCGGTAGAACTCGGTCTCGGCCATCAGCGGCTGGCGTTCCTTGCGCAGTTCGCTCACGCGCTCCTCCGATGCCTGCAGTGCATTGCGAACGGGATCGAGCGCCACGTGGCGCGCGCGGTCGTGGGCGGCTTCGTTGGGATACCGGGCGATCAGGTTGCGGTCGCGGCGGATGGCATCCAGCCGGGCGGAGCGCTCGTGCAGCTTGCGGCGTTCGGTTTCCTCGAGGGCCGCGCGCTCGTCGGAGGTGAGGCTGGGTTGCAGGATCATGCGCAGCGAGCCGTCGCTGTTAAGCACGCGCTGCTGGCGGTCCAGGCATTCGGCGATCGGGCGATCGGCCGTCAGGTTGCGGCCGCCCGCATTGACGCAGGTGAAGATGGCGCCCAGGCCCGCCGGCTTGGCCTGCGCCTGCGCCGGCAACGCGCCAGCGGCGAGCGCCGCGCCGAGCAACATGCCGGCCCAGGCTTGCGAACGTGCGATCCCCATCACCGAACTCTCCATTCCAGACAACATTCGAGACAGCCGCATTCAGACCCCGTAACGGTCGCGATACGCCTGCACACGGGGCAGGTACTCCGACAGTGCGGGGTCGGCCCCCTGCGCCAGATACTGCAGCAGGTCGTCCAGTGTCGCAATGGCGCAGACCTGCAAACCTAGTTCACTTTGCACGAACTGCACGGCTGAATGTTTGCCCTCGCCGGCTTCGCCGCCCGTGCGCTCCTGGCGGTCGAGGGCGATCGCCACGCCGACCGGCACCGCGCCGGCGGCCTCGATCATCGCGACCGATTCCAGCACCGAGGTGCCGGCCGACATGACGTCGTCGACGATCACCACACGCCCGGCCATCTTGGCGCCGACCAGGCTGCCGCCTTCGCCATGGTCCTTGGCTTCCTTGCGGTTGTAGGCGTAGGGCACGTTGCGTCCCTGCCGCGCGCACTCCATCGCCACGGCCGCGGCCAGCGCGATGCCCTTGTACGCCGGGCCGAACAGCAGGTCGAAGCCCAGGCCCGAAGCGGCCAGCCGGCGTGCATAGAATTCGGCCAGGCGGCCGAGCTTGGCGCCGTCGTCGAACAGGCCGGCGTTGAAGAAATAGGGCGAAAGCCGTCCGGCCTTGGTCCTGAACTCCCCGAACCGCAGCACGCCGGCCTCGACCGCGAAGGCGACGAATTCCTGCGCGAGTGCGTCGCGCGGGCTCGGCTGCGGTGTCGTCTGCAAAGCCGGCGAAGGGGTCGTCATCGTCTGGAGTGCGCCGTGTTGCGTGTGGTTTCGCTCAACCTCAACGGCATTCGCTCGGCCGCGAACAAGGGCTGGGTCGAGTGGGCCGAACAGGCGGAAATCGATTGTATGGGCGTGCAGGAGCTCAAGGCCCAGCCGGGCGACATGGGCGAGCGCTTCGATACGGTGGCTGGCCTGGCCGGGCGTTTCCACTGTGCCGAGAAGAAGGGCTACTCCGGCGTGGGCCTGTACACGCGCAAGGCGCCGAGCGAGGTGAGCACCGGCTTCGATGGCGGCGAGTTCGATGAAGAAGGCCGCTATGTCGAGGCCCGCTTCGACACGCCGCAGCGCAAGCTCTCCATCATCAGCTGCTACTTCCCGAGCGGGTCGAGCTCCGAGGAACGCCAGCAGGCGAAGTTCCGATTCCTTGCGGTGTTCTATCCGCACTTGCAAAGGCTCAAGGCCGAGCGCGAGTTCATCCTCGTCGGGGACGTGAACATCGCGCACCGCGAGATCGACTTGAAGAACTGGAAGAGCAACCAGAAGAACAGCGGCTTCCTTCCCGAGGAGCGCGCCTGGATGACGCGCGTGATCG
>NZ_JACDCU010000051.1 GCF_013817365.1 Methylibium sp.
CGCGCATCGTGGGCATGCGCGCCGGTGAACTGGCCTTCGACCTGCCGGCCGGGCGCGTCACGCGCGCCATGCTGCAGGAGCTCTACGCGACCGAAGGCACGGTGCTGCCGACGCAGTGCAACGACCCGGCGAAGATCACGCCTTTCGATCCGGGCGGCCCGGCCCACAGGGGCAGTGCGGTGGCCGCGCTGCCACGCGAGGGCGGCGAAAGCGATGCGTCGCCAACGAGCGGCGCCCGCGTGCTGCCGCTGACTCGCCCCGGCTGCCGATGAACGCCGCCACATTGGCCGCAGGGCGCCCGGACCGCGACCCTCGCACGCGGGGTCGCGCCACCGGCCTGGTGATCGCACTGCTGCTGCTGTGGCCGGTGCTGCACTTGGCGCAGTTCCGCCCGCTTGCCCTGTTCGAGTCCGGCAACCTGCAGGCGATGGGCTATTTCCTGTCCGCCTTTGTGCCCCCCGTCACCTCGGGCGAATTCCTGGCGCTGCTGCTGCGGGCCACCCTGGAAACGCTGGCCATGGCCACCGCCGGCATCGCGCTGGCCTTCGTGCTGGCCGTGCCGCTGGCGTTCGTGATGACGCAATCGCTGTCGGTGTCGCGCATCGGGCCGGGGCGCGGGCGCTGGCACGGGCAGGTGCTGCGCGGGCTCGCGCGCGCTGCGACGCTCGTGCTGCGCGCGATCCCGGAAGTGGTGTGGGCGCTGATCTTCGTGCGCGCGCTCGGCCTCGGGCCGGCGGCCGGCGTACTGGCGCTGGCCATCACCTACGGCGGGATGCTGGGCAAGGTGTATGCGGAAATTCTGGAATCGGGCGACACGCGACCGGCGCGCGCGCTGCTCGAAGCCGGCAGCGGCCGGTTGCAGGCGCTGTGCTACGGCTTGGTGCCCGGCGCGGCACAGGAGTTGGCCTCCTACACCGTCTACCGCTGGGAATGCGCGGTGCGCGCCTCGGTGATCATGGGCTTCGTGGGCGCCGGCGGGCTGGGCCAGTTGATGGACCAGTCGATGAAGATGCTCAACGGCGGCGAGGCCAGCACCATCTTGCTCACCTTCTTGCTGCTCGTGCTGCTGGCCGATGCACTGAGCGCCGCGCTGCGGCGGCTGCTGGCATGACATGCCGCCGAACCAGCCAGATGAAACGGAGCCGCCGTGCTGATGTTGGCTCCCCCCGCCAGCGGGACAGGGAGCACAAGCGGGCGCTGATCCCATCGCAACGAGCGGATCGCCGCCAAGCGGCCGCGTCATCAGGCGCCGTCGCTGACCACAAGCCCGTGAGGCTCCGGACATGAGCACCGCCGACATCGGCGCCACCGACCGCGCGCAAGCCGCCGGGCCGTGCCTGACCTGCGTGGCCGTCGCGCTGCTGCTGGCCGCGGCCATCGTCGCGAGCTTCATCTATCTGGCGATCGACTACCGCGCGCTGTTCACGGCCGAGTCCCTGGGGCTGATGGGCCGCTTCATCGCCGAGTTCTTCCCGCCCGATCTGTCCGCGCCTTTCGTCGCGAAAGCGGCCTGGGCCGCCCTCGAGACGCTGGCGGTTTCCGCCCTGGGCACCCTGCTGGCGGTGCTCGCCGGCGGCGCGCTCGCGCTGCCGGCGTCCGGCCGCCTGGGCTTCACGGCCCGCCAGGCGGCGCGCTTCGTGCTGAACCTGCTGCGCAGCGTGCCGGAGCTGGTCTGGGCCGCGCTCATGGTGCTGGCCGCCGGCCTGGGGCCCTTTGCCGGTGCGCTGGCGCTGGCGCTGCACACGACCGGCGTGCTCGGCCGCCTCTTTGCCGAGACCTTGGAGAACGCGCCGCGCGAGCCGGAGCGGGTGCTCGTCGAGTCCGGCGGCGGCGCCGTGGCGGCCTTTGCCTACGGCAGCCTGCCGCTCATCGTGCCGCAGTGCCTGGCCTACACGCTGTATCGCTGGGAGATGAACATCCGCATGGCCGCCGTGCTGGGGTTCGTCGGTGCCGGCGGACTCGGTCAGATGCTGTACTTCCACCTGTCGATCTTTCAGCAGGCACAGGCGGCCACGGTGCTGATGGCCATGTTCGCGCTGGTCTTCGCGGTCGATGCCGCCAGCGGCCGGCTGCGGCGAGGCCTCGCGCCGGCTTACGCCTGAGCCGCTGGCGGGGAACCCTGCGGCGGCGGACGTATCCCAACCTGCACCGCAGCCGTGCCCCCGGCCATAACCGGCTGTCGACGCCGGCCGCATCAAAGGCTGAAAGCTTTCGGCCGCCCGCGCGACCAAAGGACAGCGAGGCCAACCAGGAGCCCTTCTCATGACCCGACGCCATCTTCTCAGTCTGCTCGCCGCCCTCGGGCTGGCACAACGCAGCACCGCCGCTCCGGAGCCCAAGGCCGCTCCTGCGGCCAGCAACATCGAGCCGCTGAAACTTACCGACGCCCAGTGGAAACAGCGGCTGACGCCGGCGCAGTACGACGTGCTGCGCAAGGAAGGCACCGAGCGCGCCGGCACCAGCGCGCTCAATGCCGAGAAGCGCAAGGGCCGCTACCACTGCGCCGGCTGCGACCTGCCGCTGTTCGGCTCCGAGACCAAGTACGAAAGCGGCACCGGCTGGCCGAGCTTTTATGCCGCGCTGCCGGGCGTGTTCGAGCTCGAGACCGATTTCAAGCTGTTCCTGCCGCGCACCGAATACCACTGCGCGCGCTGCGGCGGCCACCACGGGCACCGTTTCAACGACGGCCCGCAGCCGACCGGCAAGCGCTATTGCAACAACGGTGTGGCACTGAAGTTCGTGCCGGAGCCGCAAGCATGAGGACCACCATGATGAGACGAGCCCTCCTCGTCCGCGCTGCCTTGGCCACCGGACTGCTCATTGGCCTGGTACCTGCCGCCCAGGCGCAGGCCGCCTCCGCGCCTGGGGCCGGCGCCACCGCCAAGGCCACCTTCGCCGGCGGTTGCTTCTGGTGCGTGGAGTCGGACTTCGACAAGGTGGAGGGCGTGCTCTCCACCACCTCGGGCTACATCGGCGGCAAGACGGCGAAGCCGACCTACGAACAGGTATCGACCAACCGGACGGGCCACGCGGAGGCCGTCGAAATTGCTTTCGATCCCGCCAAGGTGAGCTACGAGCAACTGCTCGAACACTACTGGCGCAGCGTCGACCCCACGGTCAAGGACCGGCAGTTCTGCGACGTGGGCCACTCTTACCGCACGGCGATCTTCACGCACGGCCCGGCGCAGGCCCAGGCAGCACAGGCCTCGAAGGAGGCGCTGGGCAAGACCAAGCCGTTCAAGGAACCCATCGTCACCGAGATCGTGCCGGCCACGGCCTTCTACCCGGCCGAGGCCTATCACCAGGACTACTACACGAAGAACCCGGTGCGCTACCGCTACTACCGCACGAGTTGCGGACGCGATGCGCGGCTCAAGCAGTTGTGGGGTGATCAGGCGGTGCAGCACTGAGAAGCTGCAACGCGCAGCGGTGCTGCCTGCACCACTGCGCTCTCGTGAGGCTGGCCTGCCCGGCAGGACTCGAACCTGCGACCCCCAGCTTAGAAGGCTGGTGCTCTATCCAGTTGAGCTACGGGCAGTGAGCGGCTGACGGGAAGAAGGATGGTCGGGGCGGCGGGATTCGAACTCGCGACCTATTGCTCCCAAAGCAATTGCGCTACCAGGCTGCGCTACGCCCCGACGAAGGACGGATTGTAGTCAGCAGGTGGCTGACCTCGGCGTTTTCCGAGGCGGGCCGCACGGCCGCGTCGCGACTCGCGGGTGTCGTGCCGCACCACCGGCGTCTGGCGGCACTGTCTGGCGGCACTGCGCGGCAAGACTTCAGCTCTCCAGTTGCGCCCACGCCTTGTCCAGCCGCTTGACGCTCACCGGCTGCGGGGTGCGCAGTTCCTGCGCGAACAGGCTGATGCGCAGTTCCTCCAGCAGCCAGCGGAACTCGTCGAGCCGCGGGTCGGGCGCGCCGCGCCGCTCGGCGACGCGCTTGAGATAGCGCTGGTCGAGCGGCCTGAGTTCGGTCAGGCGCTGCGCATCGCGTGCCGGGTCGGCCCGCCACTTGTCCAGGCGCAATGTCACGCCCTTCAGGTAGCGCGGCAGGTGCTGCAGCGCCGGCCAGGGCGTTTGGGCCAGGAACTGTCTGGGCACCAAGCGCGCGAGCTGTGCGTTCACGTCGTCGATCACTTCCTTCGCGGGACGCGCATCCTTGAGCTTGCGCAGCGCTGCCGCGTGCTCGGCGAGCACGGTGGCGGCCTGCCGTGCCACTTCCTGGGCGATCAGGTTGAGCCGGCTGCGGCCTTCGTCGATGCGCTTCGCGAAGGCTTGCGCGTCCGAAGGCAGCAGCTCGGCCATGAAGGCACGCTCCAGCGCGACCTGGATGATCTGGGCGCGCAACTCCTCCGTGCTGCCGCCGAGCTGCATGTAGGCCGCGGCCATGCGGGTTAGATCGGGGATGTTCTTCTCGAGGTACTTCAGCGGCTCCTTGAGCTGCAGCGCGACCAGCCGGCGCAGGCCGGCGCGGTGCTTGACGACAGCGACATCGGGCTCGTCGAAGACTTCGATCTCGACATGCGCGCCGCGGTCGATGAGCGCCGGGAAGCCGATCAGGCTTTGCGCGCCGCGGCGGATTTCCATCAGCTCGGGGAGTTCGCCGAAGGTCCAGGCGGTGTAGGTGGTCGAGGTGGCTGCGCCGCTGCCCTCCCCCCAGCCCTCTCCCGCAAGCGGGAGAGGGAGCAATTCACCTCCTTGCGCACGAGGATGGGGTGCATTTCCTTGCGAAGGAGAACCCGGCCTTCTTTCACTCCCGCTCTCAGGAGAAAGCGGCTGACTTTCCGCCGACGCCCCCACCTTCAAGCCCGCCAACGCCTGAAACGCCGACCGCGCCTGCACCCCCAGTTCCGCCTTCAATGTCGGCAGGTGCCGCCCACTCCCAAGCTGCCGCCCATGCTCGCCATCGACGCGAAAGTTCATGAACAGATGCGGCGCCAGGGTCTCGAGCTTGAAGTCGTTTCGCTGCACCGCAAGCTGCGTGCGCCCACGCACGGCCTTCAAGAGCGCATCGACCAGCCCGCCTTGCGCAAACGGCGTCGCCTCGACGAACTCCGCCACGAACTCAGGCAGCGGCACCAGCCGCGAGCGCGGGCGCTGATGCAGGCTCTTGATCAGCGCGAGCACCTTGTCCTTCAGCAGCCCCGGCACGAGCCATTCGCAGCGCTCCTCGCTCACCTGATTGAGCGCGTAGATCGGCACGGTGACGGTCAGGCCGTCCTTCGGGTCACCCGGCTCGTGCAGGTAAATCGCGGTGCAGTCGATACCGCCCAGGCGAATCGACTTCGGGAACGCGGAGGTAGTGATGCCCGCAGCCTCGTGGCGCATCAGCTCCTCGCGCGTCAGGTGCAGCAGCCGCGGCTGGCGCTTCGCCTCTTCGCGATACCAGCGCTCGAAGTCGGCGCCGCCGGCCACGTCGGCCGGCAACTGGCTGTCGTAGAAGGCGAAGATCAGCTCGTCGTCGACCAGCACGTCCTGCCGGCGCGACTTGTGCTCCAGCTCCTCGACCTCGCGGATCATCTTGCGGTTGTGCGCCAGGAACGGCAGCCGGGTGTCCCATTCGCCCTGCACCAGCGCTTCGCGGATGAAGATCTCGCGCGCAGCCGCCGGATCGATCTTCGCGAAATTGACGCGCCGGTTGCTGTAGACCACCAGGCCGTAGAGCGTCGCGCGTTCCAGCGCGACGACCTCGGCCGCCTTCTTCTCCCAATGCGGCTCGAGCAGTTGCGTCTTGAGCAGGTGGCCGGCCACGCCGGGTATCCATTGCGGCTCGATGCCCGCCAGGGAGCGGCCGAACAGCCGCGTCGTCTCGACCAGCTCGGCCGTGATCAGCCAGCGGCCCGGCTTCTTGCTCAGGTGCGCGCCCGGGTGGCGCCAGAACTTGATGCCGCGCGCGCCGAGGTACCAGTCCTCGTCTTCGCTCTTGAGGCCGATGTTCCCGAGCAGGCCGGCGAGCATCGCCAGATGGATCTGCTCGTAGGTCGCGGGGCTGGCGTTGAGGCGCCAGCCGTGTTCGGCCACGACGGTGTGCAATTGCAAATGAATGTCGCGCCATTCGCGCACACGGCGCGGCGACACGAAATGCTCGCGCAAGCGCTGCTCCTGCTGGCGGTTGGAAAGCTTGTGCGGCGCAGCCTCGCTCTCACGGCGACCCGGGGCCGCGTTGGCACGCGCCACTGATGCAGCCCTCGGTGCTGGCGCGCTGCCCTGCATTGCTCCCTCTCCCGCTCGTGGGAGAGGGTTGGGGTGAGGGTGAGCCGTGACCCTGCCTTCTCCCGCCAGCGTGAGAGGGCGAGCACCGTCGCCTCCCGAGGAGGCGGAATGCCCACGCCCCGCCTCGATCCACTTCCACAACTTAAGGTAGCCCATGAACTCCGAGCGCTCGTCGTCGAAGAGCTTGTGCTTCTGGTCGGCCGCCTGCTGTTGCTCGAGCGGACGGTCCCGCACGTCCTGCACGCTCAGCGCGCTTGCGATGACGAGCACTTCACTGAGCGACTGGCGGTCGCGCGCGGCGAGGATCATGCGGCCCACGCGCGGGTCGAGCGGCAGCTTCGCGAGCTCCGTGCCCACGGCGGTGAGTTCGTTGGCTTCATCGATCGCCCCGAGCTCGCCGAGCAGCGCGTAGCCGTCGGCAATTGCCTTCTTCGGTGGCGGCTCGAGGAAGGGGAAGTCCTCGACCGTGCCCAGGTTCAAGGCTTTCATGCGGAGGATGACGCCGGCCAGCGAACTGCGCAGGATCTCCGGGTCCGTGAAGCGTGGGCGCCCCGCGAAATCGTCTTCGCCGTACAGCCGAATGCAGATGCCGTTGGCGACCCGCCCGCAGCGGCCGGCGCGCTGGTTCGCTGCCGCCTGGCTGATCGGCTCGACCTGCAGTTGCTCGACCTTGTTGCGGTAGCTGTAGCGCTTGACCCGCGCGGTGCCGGCATCGACGACATAGCGGATGCCGGGCACCGTGAGCGAGGTCTCGGCCACGTTGGTGGCCAGCACGATCCGCCGGCCGTTGCCGGCCTCGAAGACCTGGTCCTGCTCCTGCTGCGACAGCCGCGCGAACAGCGGCAGGATTTCCGGCTGCGGGCCGCCACGGTGCCGCTTGTTCGCGTCTTGGAGCAGGTGCTTGCGCAGGTGCTCGGCGGCCTCGCGGATCTCGCGCTCGCCGGGCAGGAACACCAGCACGTCGCCAGAACCCTCGCGCCACAACTCATCGACCGCATCGGCGATCGCGTCGTTCAGGTCGCGGTCATCGCCGCTGCGGCGCGCTTCCTCGAACGGCCGCCAGCGCTGCTCGACCGGGAACAGCCGGCCGGACACCTGGATCACCGGCGCAGGCTGGTCGCCCGTTGCAAAGTGCCGGGCGAAGCGGTCCGCGTCGATGGTCGCCGAGGTGACGATGATCTTCAGGTCGGGCCGGCGCGGCAGGATCTGGCGCAGGTGACCTAGCAGAAAGTCGATGTTGAGGCTGCGCTCGTGCGCCTCGTCGATGATCAGCGTGTCGTAGGCGCGCAGCAGCGGATCGGTCTGCGTCTCCGCGAGCAGGATGCCGTCGGTCATCAGCTTGATCGACGCGCCGGGCGTGAGCCGGTCCTGGAAGCGCACCTTGTAACCGACCACCGCGCCGAGCGGCGTGTTCAGCTCCTCGGCGATGCGCTTGGCGACCGAACTCGCGGCGATGCGGCGCGGCTGCGTGTGGCCGATCCATTGCGCGCGAGCGCCGGGCGCCGAGCCGCCAGGAGCGCGGCCCGACGCGTTGGCCTTGCCGCGTCCCAGCGCCAGCATCAGCTTGGGCAACTGGGTGGTCTTGCCAGAGCCGGTCTCGCCGCACACGATGACGACTTGGTGAGCCAGCACCGCCTGCGCGATGTCCTCGCGCCGGGCGGAAACCGGCAGCGATTCGGGAAAGGTGATGGTGGGCAGCGCCGGGGCCGCCGGCGCGAAGCGCGGAGAAATCGAATTCACGAGGGTCGTGATTATCGGGCGGTGCGCCGCGAAGCCGGCCGAAACGCCGGCTGCCGTGTCCCTGTGCCAGACAGCCTTTCGCGCGAGGTCGTCGCTGGCAAAACTGCTGCGGCGCTCTGCGCCAGGCGGCACGCCCGCATCGGCTTGCGCCAAAAACCATGCTGCACAATCCGAGCAGCTTGCAAAGCCCCGCATGGACCTCGTCTTTCCGCACACCTTCGTTCCCTGGTTTCGCGCTGTAGCGCCCTACATCCACGCCTACCGCGGCAAGACTTTCGTGGTGGCGATGGCGGGCGAGCTGATCGCAGCGGGCAAGCTCGATCCCTTCGTGCAGGACCTTGCGATCCTGCAGGCGATGGGCATCAAGATCGTGCTGGTGCATGGCTTTCGGCCTCAGGTCAGCGAGCAATTGCGTGCCAAGGGTCAACCGGAACGCTTCAGCCACGGCCTGCGCATCACCGACGCCGTGGCGCTCGATTGCGCGCAGGAAGCGGCGGGCCAGTTGCGCTTCGAGATCGAGGCCGCGTTCTCGCAAGGGCTGCCGAACACGCCGATGGCCAACGCGACGGTGCGGGTGGTGTCGGGCAACTTCCTGACCGCGCGGCCGGTCGGCATCGTCGATGGCGTCAACTTCCAGCAAAGCGGCCTGGTGCGCAAGGTCGATGCGGCCGCGATCCGCCGCGCCATCGACATTGGCGCCGTGGTGCTGCTCTCGCCCTTCGGTTTCTCGCCCACCGGCGAGGCCTTCAACCTGACCATGGAAGACGTCGCGACCAGCACCGCCATCGCGCTGCAGGCCGACAAGCTGGTCTTCCTGACCGAGGTGCCCGGCATCCGCGAGAACCAGCACGATACCGACAGCGCCATCGACACCGAACTCGCCCTGGCCGACGCCGAGCGGCTGCTCGCCGCACTGCCCAACCCGGCCCAGCCGACCGACACCGCCTTTTATCTGCAGCACTGCGTCAAAGCCTGCCGCGGCGGCGTGGAGCGCTCGCACATCCTGCCCTTCGCGGTGGATGGTGCGCTGCTCATGGAGGTGTACACGCACGACGGCATCGGCACGATGGTGGTCGATGAAAAGCTCGAGAGCCTGCGCGAGGCGACGGCCGACGACATCGGCGGCATCCTGCAGCTCATCGAGCCCTTCGAGCGCGACGGCACGCTGGTCAAGCGCGACCGCACCGAGATCGAGCGCGACATCGGCCACTACACCGTGATCGAACATGACGGCGTGATCTTCGGCTGCGCCGCGCTCTACCCCTACCCCGAGGCTGGCACCGGCGAGATGGCCGCGCTGACGGTGAGCAACAACGTGCAGGGCCAAGGCGATGGCGAGCGCATGCTCAAGCGCGTGGAGCAGCGCGCGCGCGCGGCCGGGCTGTCGAGCATCTTCGTGCTCACCACGCGCACGATGCACTGGTTCCTCAAGCGCGGCTTCGTCGTGGGCGACGCCGAATCACTGCCCGAAGCGCGCAAGCGCAAGTACAACTGGGACCGGCGCTCGCAGGTGCTGGTCAAACACCTGAAGTAACGCGGCGCGTGCGTTCCGCCGGCCTTGCATGCCGCGGCCGCTGTGCGCACACCCTCGAACGAACCCTGGAGACACGACATGGCCCGCAACGTGAACTGCGTGATGCTCAAGAAGGAGGCCCCCGGTCTCGATTTCGCGCCCTACCCCGGCGACTTGGGCAAGCGCATCTATGACAACGTCAGCAAGGAAGCCTGGGCCGCTTGGCTCAAGCACCAGACCATGCTGGTCAACGAGAACCGGCTGAACTTGGCCGATGCTCGCGCGCGTCAGTACTTGGCGCGGCAGATGGAGAACTACTTCTTCGGTGGCGGCGCCGAGCAGCCGGCAGGCTACGTGCCCCCGACGACCTGAGGAAGACAAAGAGCCGAAAGCCCGATGGCCACCCTCTGGACGCATACGCGAATCATTCTCGTTTGCTCTTATACTCCGGCATCTCAATGCAAGGAGTATTCGATGTCCGCCCTATCGACTGGAATCAAAGCTGCCATCGCCGCGCTGGCCCTCGGCGGCGCTTTCGCCGCGACAGCTCAGGAGCCGGTGCTCAACCTGTATTCGGCCCGCCATTACCAGACTGATGAGGCGCTGTACACCGATTTCACCAAAGCTACGGGCGTCAAGATCAACCGTGTCGATGCCGACGATGCCGGCATCCTCGCGCGGCTGCGCAGCGAAGGCGCCTCCAGCCCCGCCGATGTGGTGTTGTTGGTCGACGCCGCTCGCCTCTGGCGGGCAGAGGCCGAGGGCCTGTTCCAGCCCGTGGACTCCAAATTGCTGGAGACCCGTCTGCCTGCCACGCTGCGCGGCAAGGATCAGGGCGCCGGCTCGCAATGGTTCGGTTACTCGACACGCGCACGCGTCATCGTATTCAACAAGGCCGAGGTGCAGCGTGAAGACGCAGATACCTACCAGGAACTGGCCGATCCCAAGAACAAGGGCAAAGTCTGCACGCGTTCCGGCTCGCACCCGTACAACCTGTCGCTGTTCGGCTCGATCTACGAGCACATCGGCGCGGCGGCCACAGAAACCTGGCTCAAGGGGGTGGTCGCCAACATGGCCCGCAGCCCGAAAGGCGGCGACACCGATCAGATTCGAGCCGTTGCCAGCGGCGAATGCGGCATTGCGCTGTCCAACAGCTATTACGTGGCCCGCCTCATGCGTTCCAGCAAACCCGAAGACAAGGCCGTCGTCGAAAAGATCGGCGTGATCTTCCCCAACCAGGACAGCTGGGGCACCCATGTGAATATCGCTGGTGGGGCACTGGCCAAGCACTCTCCACACCCTGAGGCCGGAATCAAGTTTCTGGAATATCTGGCCAGCGACGCTGCCCAAGCCCACTTCGCCAACGGCAACAACGAATACCCGGCTGTGACCAGCGTAAAAGTGGCCAACCCGGCGCTCGATGCGTTGGGCACGTTCAAATCCGAGTTGATTCCCCTGTCGGTGGTCGGATTGAACTCGGTGCGGGTTCAGCAGCTCCTCGACCGCGCCGACTACAAATAGAGTGCGATCCCGATGCGGGGTGTACACGGGCGCCCGGCGGTAGATCGCTTCAGAGCTTTGCCTCGCAAACTCTCCGGCCTAGAATCGAAGGTGTATCACCGATAACCCGATTCACTCGTCTGGAGGTTTACACCGCAATGGCTACATATCAGGAGTTGATCTCCCAGAAAGCCGCGCTCGAAAAACAGGCCGCTGAGCTACACGACCAGATCGAAACAGCCCGCCAAGGCGAGCACACGGAAGCCGTCGCACAGATCAAGGCCTTGATGGAAAAACACGGCGTGACGATGGCCGAACTGGGCGGCACCAAAGGCAAACCCGGTCGAACACCTCGCGCGGCCAAAGCCGCCAACGGTCCCGGACGCAAGGTTGCTCCGAAATACCGCAATCCTGCCACCGGCGATACCTGGAGCGGCCGCGGTCTGCAGCCGAACTGGCTCAAGGCGGCGCTCGCCTCCGGCAAGAAAATCGACGAGTTCGCGCTTTAACGAAGCACCGTCCCATCGAACGCCGCCCTTTCGGGCGGCGTTTTCAATTCGAGCGGTCCAAGGGGCAAGACGGCTTTCGAGCCGTTCAGGCCGCGGGTGCGGTCAACCTGGATCTCGCGGCGCGGTATTCCTGGGCCAGCCGCCCGATCAGCACAGCCGCTGGCAACACTTCTCTCACGGCACCGATACCCTGACCGCAGCCCCAGATGTCCTTCCAGGCTTTTCTGGCGTCACCACCGAAATTCATATTTGTCGGGTCGCTTTGCGGCAGGGCGTCCGGGTCGAGCCCGGCATTGCGGATGGAGCCCTTCAGGTAGTTGCCGTGCACGCCGGTGAACAGGTTGCTGTAGACGATGTCGTCAGAGCTGCCCTCCAGAATGGCCTCCTTGTAGCCCGCCACGGCGCGCGCCTCCTCGGTGGCGATGAAGGCCGAGCCGATGTAGGCGAAGTCTGCCCCCATCGCTTGCGCGGCCAGCACCGCACCGCCGTGCGCGATGGCGCCGCTGAGCGCGACCGGCCCGTCGAACCACGCGCGGATCTCCTGCACCAGCGCAAAAGGGCTTTTCACACCGGCATGGCCGCCCGCGCCGGCCGCGACTGCGATCAGGCCGTCGGCGCCCTTGTCGATCGCCTTCCTTGCGAAAGCGTTGTCGATGATGTCGTGCAGCACCACGCCGCCCCAGCCGTGCACCGCGTCGTTCACGTCGGTGCGCGCGCCGAGCGAGGTGATGACGATCGGCACCTTGTACCTGGCGCACACGGCCATGTCGTGCTCGAGCCGGTCGTTGCTTCTGTGCACGATCTGGTTGATCGCGAATGGCGCGGCGGGCTGCTCGGGATGGGCCCGGTCGTGCGCGGCGAGCGTCTCGGTGATCTCGGCCAGCCATTCGTCGAGCTGCGCTGCCGGACGCGCATTTAGCGCCGGCATGGCGCCGACCACGCCCGCCTTGCATTGCTCGATCACCAGTTTCGGGTTGCTGATGATGAACAGCGGCGCGCCGATGATCGGCAGGGGCAGATTGCGCAGGACGGCGGGCAGCGGCATGCGAGTTCCTTGTCTTCAGAACGCTTCGAGCGCCATCGCAGTGACGCTGTCGGCACCCTCTACGATGCTGTCGCGCAGGCCGGGCACGCGCGTGAGGATGTGTTCGACGTAGAAGCGCGAGGTGGTGATCTTGGCCGTCATGTACCCCGCATCCTCGCCCGCAGCGGCGCGGTCTTCGGCCACCATGAGCGCGCGCGAAAGCTGCCAACCGGCCACCATGTTGCCGGCCAGCATCAGGTAGGGCACGGAGCCGGCGAATACCGCGTTGGGGTTGCTTATGGTTTGGGCGACGACGAAATCGACGACCTGCTCGAAGGCCTCACGTGCGGCCTTCAAACGCTTGAGACAGGCACGCGCGTCCACGCTGGAGCGCTCTGAAAGCCGTGCCTCGGTCCCGGCGATCTGCGTGGCAATTGCCATGGCGGTCGCGCCGCCATCGTGCAGGGTCTTGCGGCCGACCAGGTCGTTCGCCTGGATCGCCGTGGTGCCCTCGTAGATGGTGAGGATCTTGGCGTCGCGGTAGTGCTGCGCCGCGCCGGTCTCCTCGATGAAACCCATCCCGCCATGCACCTGCACACCCAGGCTGGTGACCTCCAGGCTCATTTCGGTGCTGTAGCCCTTGACCAGCGGCACCATGAACTCGTAATAGGCTTGGTTCTGTTTGCGCACGTTCGCATCTGGATGCGCATGTGCCGCGTCGTGGGCCGCGGCCGCGGTAATCGCCATCGCACGGCAGCCTTCGGTGAGCGCGCGCATCGTCATCAGCATGCGCTTCACGTCGGGGTGGTGGATGATCGGCGCACTGCCGGGCAGCGAGCCGTCGACAGGGCGGCTCTGCACGCGGTCCTTCGCATACGCGACCGCCTGCTGGTAGGCACGCTCGGCCACCGCGATGCCCTGCACGCCGACCGCATAGCGCGCGGCGTTCATCATGATGAACATGGTCTCCAGGCCGCGGTTCTCTCCGCCGAGCAGGTAACCCACCGCTCCAGGGCCGCTCGAACCTTCGCCGCCCTGTGCGCCATAGGCAAGCACCGCCGTGGGGCTGGCCTTGATCCCGAGCTTGTGCTCGATGCTCAAGCAGTGCACGTCGTTGCGCGCGGCCTTCGCACCATCCTGCGCAAGCAGGAACTTCGGCACGATGAACAGCGAAATGCCTTTCACGCCTTCGGGCGCACCGGAAATGCGCGCCAGCACCATGTGCACGATGTTCTCGGCCATATCGTGCTCGCCGTAGGTGATGAAGATCTTGGTGCCGAAAAGCTTGAAGCTGCCGTCGGGCTGCGGCTCCGCTCGCGTGCGCACGAGCGCGAGATCGCTGCCGGCCTGCGGCTCGGTCAGGTTCATGGTGCCGGTCCACTCGCCGCTGATCATCTTCGGGATGTAGCGGTCCTGCTGCTCCTGGGTGCCGGCGGTCAGCAAAGCCTCGATTGCGCCGTCCGTCAGCAGCGGACACAAAGCGAAGCTCATGTTGGCGCTGTTGAGCATCTCGCTGCAGGCCGCACCGATGGTCTTGGGCAGGTTCTGGCCGCCGTAGCTGGCCGGATGCTGCAGGCCTTGCCAGCCGCCCTCGGCGAACTGCCGGAAGGCCTGCTTGAAACCCGGCGTCGTCGTGACTTGGCCGTCCTTGAACGATGAAGGGTTGGTGTCGCCCGCGCGGTTCAACGGCGCCAGCACGTCCTGATTGAACCGGGCGCATTCCTCTAGCACCGCCCGGGCCGTGTCCAGGCCTGCCTCCTCGAAGCCGGGCAGTGCGGCTATTTCCTCGAGCGCGGCCAGCTCCTTCATGCAAAACAGCATGTCCTTGACGGGGGCTTGGTAGTTCATCGCATGTCTCCTACGGGACTCGAACAAAGCTCGAAAAACAGGCCGTAAAAAGGGCGCCGGGACGCGGCAACGTCGAGGCGCCTTGCTTCGAAGAAGACTGCGTTCAGCCGAGTTCTTTGACCATCGCCGGCACGGCTTCGAACAGATCGGCCTCGAGCCCGTAATCGGCGACGCTGAAGATCG